>JBFIEB010000062.1:0-11340 GCA_041603555.1 Vicingaceae bacterium | reverse complement strand
TCGCTGTGCACTTTGTTTATGAAAAAAACACCAAAAAATTAATTGGAGTAAATTCATTTGATATGCGTTTAAGACACGAAATTTTTGATAGATGGTTGACTGATGGAAAAACTATTGAATTTGTTTTGGAACATTTAAAAGATACAAATTTCGATACGGAATTTTATAAAAAGTACGAACGAGAAATCATCAATCAATACAATAAAGAAAAAGGCACAAGCTTATCTTTTAAAAAAAGGAGATGGAAAAGAATATTTGCGATGAATTAAAGGTATGAAAAGTATTCAAAAAATAGGATTAGGAATTTTTATTACCAGCTTATTGGTATTTATACTGAGCTTAAGCACGAGCAACTACCTTTTAACATCAGAATCTCTTGAAAAGTCCATTACAGATCCTAATCATTTAGAATTGTTACAACCAGAATTACAATTAATGCTGGATAAAGAATATAGTAGCAAATTTTCCTTTATTGATGATTTTAAAAAGGCTTTCAACAAAATAAATGATGAACTAAAAGCTAACGAAGATTGGGACAACGTAATCTGGACAGATTACACTTTTCCAATAGTCAAAAATTCCAGTACGGGGGTCTTAACTAATAATCTTTGGCTACTTTTTATTATCAGTTTTGGTTTATCTTCTTTAGGTGCATTGATGTACATACTGCCACAAATTAATGATGGTCCACCAGGTATTAAAAACCACAACATATTTTTTCATGCAGCAATGAATCGTGGCTGGATAGGGTTAATTCTAGGAACAGGTCTAATAGTATTTTACATCTTCTTGTATAAATTTCCAGAATACATTACTAATTGGGTGATTTTGCTTGATCCATTGAGTTACAAATTAAATGGAAGCGCTGCTAGTCAGTGGTTTTTATATGGAGTTCTTTATTGCTTGGCGATGACCATAATGGGCATTCGAATGATTATCAAATATCGAAACAACAATTATCAAATCGTAAGAACTGTTTCCGTTATCTTTTTTCAGCTTTGTTTTGCGTTTACGTTACCCCAAATTATGCAACGTTTACACATGCCGGCTTATGACTTAAAAAGTGCATGGCCCTTGGAATATACTTTCTTTTTCGATTACCGATTGGATCAACACGTTGAAGCTGGAACATTAGGAATTTGGATGTTGGTCTGGGGAATAATTCTCTTTACAGTAGGTGTTCCTGTGTTAACTTATTTTTATGGAAAAAGGTGGTATTGCTCATGGGTTTGTGGATGTGGAGGGTTGGCCGAAACATTAGGCGACCCCTTCAGGCAATTATCAGACAAATCATTAAAAGCTTGGCAAATAGAACGTTGGATGGTTCATTTAGTACTAGTTTTTGCTGTGATAATGACTGGTGCGGTCTTGTATACTTTTTTTACGGGAAATGCGGAGTTATTGGGAATAAGTTCATATGCAATTCGAGACAACTATGGCTTCTCTATCGGTTTCATTTTTGCAGGTGTTGTTGGCACAGGTTTTTACCCTTTGATGGGAAATAGAATGTGGTGCAGATTTGGTTGTCCTTTAGCTGCTTATTTAGGAATTGTACAACGTTTTAAATCTAGGTTTAGAATTACCACAAATGGAGGGCAATGTATTTCTTGTGGTAATTGCTCTACTTATTGCGAAATGGGTATAGATGTTAGAGCTTATGCGCAGAAAGGACAAAATATTGTACGTGCATCTTGCGTTGGCTGTGGTGTGTGCTCCTCCGTTTGCCCAAGAGGGGTTTTAAAATTAGAAAACGGTCCGGAAGAAGGAAGAATTAAAGAGAATCCTATCTTAATAGGGAAAGAAGAAATCACGCTATCATGAAATTTTTAGCTTTCATATTACTATTCTTTTCTAACTTTTTGTTGGAGCAAAACATAAAAGTTAAAAAAGAATACTATCCGGATAAAAGCCTAAAATCTGAATGTTTGTACGAGTTTGGAAACAACGAAAAATACCTTAAAACTTTTTATAAAAATGGAAATTTAATGAGTGAGGGAAGGTTAAAGGGGAAGAAGAAAAATGATTATTGGTTTTATTACTATGAAAACGGAAATATACAAGCTGAAGGAAGATACGTTCTAAAAAAGAAAGATGGGTATTGGAAAAATTATTATCAAAATGGCCAATTAAAAGCTGAAGGGAACTATGTTAATGATGTTGAAAAAGATTGGTGGATTTTCTATAATGAACAAGGAAAAAAAATTAATGAAGGTCATTTTGATGGTCACCTAAAAAATGGGTTTCATCATATTTATGAAAATGGAATAGTCAAATGGGCGGGGCATTACAAAAACAACACTAAAGTAGGAACATGGGTGACCCTTAACGATAAAAAAGAGGTTGTCGAAATAATTGAGCATGGAGAATAAACCTATTGTAGATGTTATTATTCCAGCATTTAATGAAGAGAATTCGATAAAAAAAGTCATTGCTGATATTCCAAAAGAATTTGTTAGAGAAATAATTGTAATCGATAATAATTCATCGGATGAGACCTCTGCCAATGCCAAAAACTCAGGAGCTACAGTTCTAGAACAAGCTCTCCAAGGTTATGGCAATGCTTGTTTAAAAGGTATTGAATATATAAAAACCAAAGGAAGCAAACCTGATATTGTTGTTTTTTTAGATGCCGACTATTCCGACTACCCTGAAGAAATGAGCGCCTTAATTACTCCAATACTCAATCATAATATGGATATGGTAATTGGATCTCGTGCATTAGGGAAAAAAGCGAAAGGATCTATGACTCCTCAACAAATTTTTGGAAATTGGTTAGCTACTCTTCTAATTCGTGTTTTTTATGGCGTACGATATACCGATTTAGGGCCTTTCCGAGCTATAAAATATAAGCGACTTATTCAAATTGATATGCAAGACCAAACTTATGGTTGGACAGTTGAAATGCAATTAAAAGCTGCAAAACTGAAATTAAATACTTGTGAAATTCCTGTAAATTATAGAGAACGTATCGGTTTTTCGAAAATATCTGGCACCGTAAAAGGAACTATTGGTGCTGGCTATAAAATAATAATCACCATTTTTAAATACTTGTAATTAGTATGACAATAAATGACATCAATAATATCTACTTTCGTAACGGTTACTAATGGAACTCATTTTAATTGTCATATACGGTTTAACACTTTGTTTTATTTTCTTGTACAGTATTGTACAGGTAAACTTGGTTGTTAATTATTTAAGAAAAAAGAAGTCAACATCAGCAATCAAAGAAATCAACATTGAAGAGTTACCCTTTGTAACAATACAACTACCTCTATATAATGAGTTATATGTGGTAGAAAGATTAATAGACTCTATTACCCAATTAGATTATCCAAAAGATAAGTTTGAAATTCAACTATTAGACGACTCGACTGATGAAACGGTAGCCATCGTTGCCAAAAAAGTAGAAGAATACAAAGTCAAAGGATTTCAAATATACCAACACAAAAGAACCAACCGAGTAGGCTATAAAGCTGGAGCATTAGCTGAAGGTGTCAAACTTGCTAGAGGGGATTATATTGCCATTTTTGATGCTGATTTTTTACCTAGAGCTTCCTTTCTAAAGAAAACAATCCCTTATTTTAAAGATGAAAAAATCGGGGTAGTACAAACAAAATGGGAACACCTCAACAAAAACTATTCGTTGTTAACGCGTTTGCAAGCATTTGGACTGGATGCCCATTTTACGGTTGAACAAACTGGCAGAAACAAAGCGAACCACTTTATCAATTTTAATGGTACAGCAGGTATTTGGCGAAAATCATGTATAGTAGATGCTGGAGGTTGGCAATCAGATACATTGACGGAAGATTTAGACTTAAGCTATCGAGCCCAACTGAAAGGCTGGAAATTTAAATACTTAGAAGAATTGGGTTCTCCAGCAGAATTGCCTGCTGCCATGAATGCCTTAAAAAATCAACAATTCAGATGGACCAAAGGGGCTGCTGAATGCACTCGAAAAAACTTAGTTAAGGTACTGAGAAACAAAGAAATTCCTTTCCCAACAAAAATACATGCCTTGTTTCATTTAATGAATAGCTCTATTTTTATTTGTATTGTTTTGCTAGCTATTTTAAGTATTCCAATGCTAATGATAAAAAACAATTTTGTAGAATACAATTTGCTATTCAAAATAGGTAGTTTCTTTATTTTAAGTGTAGTGTTTTTAAGTATTTATTACTTTGTTTCTTTGGCAAATGACTACCAAAACAAGTTAAAAGCATTTTTACATTTTATTTTTTTATTTCCTTTGTTTTTATGCGTTTCCATGGGTTTATCCTTACATAATGCCATAGCGGTTATTGAAGGATATGTTGGTAAAAAATCTCCTTTTATCAGAACGCCCAAGTTTAACATTATTAAAAATAAGGACGTCTGGAAAAAGAATAAATACTTGGTAAGCTCGGTAAGTTTTTTAACTGTGCTAGAGTTTATATTTACCCTTTACTTTATGTTGGGTATCTACTCGGCTTTTTATTATGATGATTTTGTGTTAATCCCATTTCATATAATGTTATTTTTGGGGTTTGGTTATGTGACGTTTTACTCACTTTTCCATTCAAGAACATCAACAAAATAAAAGCGCTTGTCTCCAATCAAGTACATCATTGCAATTCTATTTGCAGCCATTTATGTTTGTTTTGGCTATTTTTTAGAACGGTCTAATTTCGTTCATTTATCAGTGTTATTTGGAGTTGGGTTTGCTCTTTATTTCTTTATCATAGCTACCACAAAAGATAAACACGAAACAGATATCCTATTATGGATTTCTATGATTTTTCGAGTTATTTTCATTGTAGCTGTACCTTGTTTATCAGATGACTATTTTCGATTTTTATGGGATGGAAAGCTTTTTGTAAATGGATTTAACCCTTACCTTTATTTTCCTTCCGAAATTATCCATACTAATGTAGCTACAACGGCTGGATTAACTGAAGAAATGTATAAAGGACTAAATTCTCCTGAGTATTACTCTGTTTATCCACCTATTAAACAACTCCTCTTTTCTATTGGAGGATTCTTTTCGAAATTTGGAATGTTAGGAGGAATAGTTGCTATTCGTATCCCCATTTTAATAGCCGAATTTTTTACCATAAAATATATAAGAAGGTTATTAGAAACCTTACAGTTATCTCATCATCATGTGTTGTGGTATGCGCTTAACCCCTTAGTAATCGTTGAGCTTTCAGGCAACCTTCATTTTGAAGGCATGATGTTGATGTGCGTAATTATTGGTGTTTACTGGCTAAACATTAACCGTTGGGGAGGTGCTGCCATTTGGTGGGCAATGGCAATTAGTATAAAGCTGATGCCTATTTTGTTCTTGCCCGTAATGTTTAAACGCTTAGGGTTCGTTAAAAGTGTTTGGTTTTACATTATCACAACAATAGTATTGGCGTTTACCTTTTTACCCTTTTTAGATAGCGAATTGGTACACCATATTTTATGTAGTGTTAACTTATACTTTCAAACGTTTGAGTTTAATGCGAGTGTCTATTATGTAATACGCTGGTTAGGGTTTAAAGCAGTAGGTTATAACATTATAGAACAAGCAGGTCCATTTTTATCCATTATAACGTTTGTAATATTAATGGGAATTTATTTTTACAAAAACGACTCTTGGCAGGCGGTAATGAAAAAGATGCTGTTTGCCTACACGGTCTATTTATTATTGACGACAACAGTTCATCCATGGTACATTGTAAACCTGGTGTTGCTAGCTGTTTTTGTACAAAACTACCGTTATGCCATCATCTGGTCATTGTTAGTAGTAATAAGCTATTCGGCTTATTATACTGATACATGCCAAGAAAATTACTGGCTCATTGCTCTAGAATATACGGTGGTAATTGGTTGGTTTACCTATGAATTGATAATGTCCAAAAGATTAACGGAGTAACGTAGCTGTTCCGTAAAGTGTTCCACGCTCTCCTAATATATCTTCATATTTTACTTTATATACATAGCTTTCTGTTTGCGCCAATTTCCCTTTAAAAGTTCCATCCCAACCAATGTCCATGTTGTTAGAATAAAATAATTGCTCTCCCCATCTGTCAAAAATGAACATTTCAAAATCTACAATGTCCTTTCCATAAGCGAAGAAGAAGTCATTAACACCATCGCCATTTGGTGTAAAAGAGTTGGGCACATAAATCACTCCATCAAACAAAATGGTAATGGTATCATAATTAAAACATCCGTTTGCTCCTTGTACTTTTAAATAATAAGTAATACTTTCTTCAGAAGTTACTATTGGGTTAGGACAATCTGTACAGCTTAAACCAGTCGTTGGTGTCCACCAAAAACTTACTCCATTGGTAACAGGGTTGAGTTGTATAGGGTTTCCCCAACTTGCTGTAATGGTATAACCTATTTCTATAATTGGTCTTGGCAAGGTATCTACAAAAACTGATAATATTTCGGTACAATTAGCAGTATCGGTTACAGCAACAAAAAATACGGTTGGTAAGATAATCACTGGGCTAATACTACTGTTTGTTCCGTAACTTGTACCACCCGCACTGTACCATAAATAAGATACTCCGCCTGTAGCCCATAAGTTGGCCACATCGCCCACACAAACAGTGGTATCTGGTACTACACTAGCTATTACTTGATGTACATTTACGGTAACGGAATCATAATCTACTCCACAACCATTGCCTACCTCTACTACATAAGTTGTGGTTTGAGATGGGAATGCCAAAGTATTAGAGTCCAACGGAGTAGTTAGTGTATTTGCTGGTGTCCAGGAATAAATTGCTCCTCCGGTAGCACTAATGGCAACTGAATCTCCTTTACAAATATCTACATCTGCTGAAGCTTGAGCAACTGGCTGAACATTAGAAACATTTACTATCATTGAGGTGTCCCAAACGCAATTATTAAGATCGGTTATCGATACCGTATAAACCGTATTGGCCAGTGGTGCAGCAATAGGATTAGCAATATTAGCATTGTTTAATGTAGCTGCCGGAGTCCAAACATAACTGGTTCCTCCAGAAGCCGAAATTTGTACACTTTGCCCCAAACAAATCAGGGTGTCAGGGTCAATGTTTATGTTCTTATTAAATACCGTGACCAGCACTTGTGCTGTGTCTGTACCACAACTATCAGTAATTATTACCGTATATATCATAGTGGTATCTGGAAATACCATAGGCGTATCTGTTGTGCTATTTAATATGTTGTAGTTGGGTTGCCAATCATAAGTTAAACCGCCAGTAACTAATAGTTGAACACTATCTCCTCTACAAACACTTACCGGATTCGCAATTGCAATCGGAGGTAGATTAATATAAATGGTTACGTAATCTGTATCCCGTTTTAAACAAGTTGCAGAATCTATGGATACCAACATCACATTGTAAACTCCTGCCGTAGTGTATAAATGGCTAGGCTCAAACAGAGTTGATGTATCCCCATCATCAAAATCCCAGTAATAAGCAATTCCTCCATTACTCAAATTCTGGAAGTCTACAGTATCTCCAACACAGTGGTACGGGCTAGCATAAACAGCTGCACCTGCTGTTAAAGTGGTTAAATCAATTTTAAATACCCCTAAATTACAGTTAGTACTATTATCTGTTGTTGACCAAGCACCCGGAGTAACAGGAAAATCATTTGAAGCTGCTCCACAAGACGAACAAACGGCTTGATAAACTATCCCTTTTTTATCGAATCGACTTGTTCCCCCATCTACATGGTCAGCACTAGAGCTTCCTCCGAAATAAGTTCCAAACATCAATCCTGCCGCATCTTCTTCTAGCATCATTAAATAATAATCGCTTCCATCTGTCGTTGATTGAATTGCATTGGCAGTTATGGGCAAACCATTAGTAGTACTGAATGGAGCTCCTCCGTTAAATACATTAACCTGGCCTCCCCATCCTGAAATGAAAATATAATTACAATCATTTACCAAAAATGCAGATAAGGCAATATCAACCTCTCCAGAACCTGTCCCAAAAGAAGTTGAAAACAATGTGGCTGATAAATCTGGTGTTAATTTATGAAGAAGCTGGCCACTATTTGGCACATTATAAACTGTTGCTGGGGTTATTGGGTAAGTTCCTTCTGTTTGTCCTAAAACATAAACATTATCGGCTGTATCAGACTGAACAAAAAAGGTTTGGTCATAATCGGTAGTGCCTATAAAAGTACTTGCCATAATAACTGTTCCTGAATTATTAATTTTGGTCACCCATCCATCAGCTATTCCTTGAAAACTGGTCTGAAGTGCACCAACCGTTACCGGGAAGTTTGGACTTACTGTTCCTCCCGTTACTAAAATATTTCCTAAAGTATTTGTTTGAAGTGAATAGGCTGCATCATCATTTGTTCCTCCAAGATAGGAACTCCATAAAAGCGTATTTAAATTAGGCGATAATTTAAAAACACACCCATCTTGAGATCCTGATAATCCTGGCTGAAAAGCTCCTGGAGTAACAGGGAAGTTAGGAGATCGTGTAGAACTAGCTACATAAACATTATCACTAGCATCAACAATAATTTCTCCTCTATAATCATCTGCATAATTGTATTGAATAATGGTTCCTGAATTCAAACCATCATTACCGGCCCCTCCAACAAAAGTAGATGCCAATAAAACTGTTCCCGTTGTGTTCAATTTAGAAATAACAATGTCTGAGCCACTTACATAATTTGGAATACTACCAGTATATAAAACACCTCCATTAAAAGTATTGTCATAAGCAGTCGCTGAAACTGGGTAATTAGCGGAAGCTGTAGTTCCCATAATCAATAGCTCATCATTGCTGTTTACAATTAAACTATGTGGAGATTCATTTTCAATCCCTCCAATATAAGTGGAGTAAATAAGTGAAGTTCCATTGGGTGAAAACTTGGTGATAGACATGTCGCACCCTCCAGCATAATTCCCATTTCCTCCTGCAAAATTTATTTGATAAGATCCCACAACTGTCGGATAACCTAATCCAAATGTTACACCACCACCATACAGATGCCCCGCATCATCAAAGGTAGAGGTGTATCCCCAGTTATCAGCTGTTGATCCTGAATAGGAACAAAAGACTAAAGTTGGGTCAATAATCAGTTCATATTTTTCATTGTATCCTCTTGGAAATTCAAATGAAACAACATTCTCTGAAAGTTTAAAATTACACTTCACCTCCTTTTGCTTTCCTCTTATTATTTGATAAGCATAAGGCTTTTGTTCAATTATTTCGTTTACCGATGTTTTAATATTTAACTGACCTTTTTCTAAATAAAGCTTATCCACACCTTCATAATCTAATTGAATTTTACTCGCATCACCTCTAGGATGAATAACAAAGTCATATTTTAAGTACCCTTCTTTCAGGTAGAACTTCAAATCAATATTTTCATACAACTTATTATAGGTCGTCTTTCCATACCTCTTCACATTAGAGGCCCATTTGGTTTTGTCGTTTCCTATAAAATAATTTACATAATCTTTAGTTGGCTGAGCAGCACTTATCCTATCGGTTTGGGCATTTAAAAATTTGATTTTAAATGCGTGAATATTCATTAAATAATCTTTTGGTAAAGGATTTTTGATAGCATGGTGGTGCATATCATGCATTCTTGCCATGTCTTGCTCATTATAAAATTGGTAGGTGAGTTCGTTTTGCTCTAAATAAAGATTACCAGCAGGAAGTTTTGCTTTGAAAATAATATTATCAGCCCATTGACCTTTATTTTCTATAAACTCAACAGTATTCATCTGCGCAAAGGAATTTGCGAAAATAAATAAGGGTAATATTTTAATTAGAATTTTCAAAATTTTCTATATAACCTTACAAGATACTAACTATTTAAAAGTTTACCTTTTAAAGACTCTAAAAAAGGCATATAGTTGCCTCTAAACCAACGGATTTGTAAAAAAATGTTAAGATTATTTGTTTCCTAAAATAGAATGTTGGAATTAAACAATGTTCATTTCAGGAATTTCATCATCCACAACAAGCTTTCCAGCCGTTGCGGCTTGGATTTCTTCAACACTCACTCCAGGCGCTCTTTCTAATAAATGAAAGGCTCCATCACGGATTTCTAATGCAGCTAAATTTGTTATTATTTTGGTAACACAAGCAACTCCTGTTAAAGGTAAAGTACATGATGGGAGTAATTTACTTTCTCCTTTCTTGTTCGTGTGCATCATAGCAACAATTATATTTTCAGCAGAAGCCACTAAATCCATTGCTCCACCCATCCCTTTTACCATCATTCCCGGAATTTTCCAGTTAGCAATGTCTCCATCTTGTGAAACTTCCATTGCTCCTAAAACTGTTAACTGAACATGTTGTCCTCGTATCATAGCAAAGCTCATTGCGGAATCAAAAATTGAGGCTCCTGGCATTAGTGTTACTGTTTGTTTTCCAGCATTAATTAAATCTGCATCCTCTTCCCCTTCAAAAGGGAATGGTCCCATTCCCAAAATTCCATTTTCAGATTGAAATTCTACAGTGATATCTTTCGGAACATAATTGGCCACCAATGTTGGAATCCCTATTCCTAAATTAACATACCACCCATCTCTTAATTCTTGGGCTATTCGTTGCGCAATACCTGTTTTATCCAATGCCATAATTATCCTTTTTGTCTAACTGTTCGTTGCTCAATTCTTTTTTCGTAATTAACCCCTTGGAAAATTCGTTGAACAAAAATTCCGGGAGTATGGATTGTATTAGGATCTAGTTCTCCTACAGGAACCAATTCTTCTACCTCAGCTATAGTGATTTTTCCAGCCATTGCCATCATTGGATTAAAGTTTCTTGCCGTTGCTTTATAAATTAGGTTTCCTGCTGTATCTCCTATCCACGCTTTTACAATAGCAAAATCTGCTGTTAAAGCTTTTTCTAAAATATGTGGTTTCCCATTAAATTCTCTTACCTCTTTCCCCTCCGCTATTTCGGTTCCATAACCCGCTGGTGTAAAAAATGCTGGAACTCCAGCTCCTCCAGCTCTGCATCTTTCCGCTAAAGATCCTTGAGGTATTAAATCTACCTCTAACTCTCCGCTTAACATTTGTCTTTCAAATTCATCGTTTTCTCCAACGTAAGAAGAAATCATTTTTTTGATTTGTTTTTTTTGAAGCAGTAGCCCCAATCCAAAATCATCCACACCTGCATTATTAGAAATACATGTTATGCCTTTTACATCCATTTTTACCATTTCAGCAATACAATTTTCTGGAATTCCGCATAAGCCAAAACCTCCCAGCATCAATGTCATTCCATTTTCTATTCCTTCTGTTGCTTCTTTTGCATTTGCAACAACTTTGTTTATTGCCATAATTATTTATTTAATACTCAGGAGCTCCAGCACCATAGTCAG
>JBFIEB010000061.1:0-11381 GCA_041603555.1 Vicingaceae bacterium | reverse complement strand
TCATTTAATATTATATTTTTATAATTAATTTTTGATACCGATTCTATTATTTTTTCTTCTGATGGTAATTCTTTCATAGACCCATCGAACTTCCATAATTTATCCATTGATGCATAAGAAATATCAAATGCTCCTTTAGATAATTCTGATACTTTATTGGCTCTTCTAATTAAGTTAAATAACTCAGCGGATACTTTCACAGGCTGTATTCCAGCATTTTTATTAATTAAACTTGTTTGGGAGTTTTCATCCCAAGCCGAAATCAATTTTTCAATCCTTACAATTTCAGCATAGGCATTTTTCAATGCTAAAGTTGCTTTCTCTTTATTATCTGAAATAGCTGCAATTTCAAATTTTGAACCCATTAAACTATAAGTCTCCTGATATTTTGTTAGATTCTTAGAAAATATAATATTTGCTATTAGAATATAAAAGCATATAAATAATATTAATTTTCTAGAAATCATTTCAATTATTTTAGGAAAAAACTCGCAAAAAGTTTCCGTTTAATTGAGTATTGTAAATAACTATTCCGTTACTACCTAAATTATTAAATACTGTTGTTCCAACCCCATTTTGATCAAAAGTGGCATCATGCTCGATACAATGCCATTGATTCAAGGTTCCTGACCAAACAATCCCCCTTAAATTTTGATCACTGCAAAGCCTTGTTGCAGCGATATATGATCCTGTATTATCTCTTGCGACAACACATTTATTGTCAATAATTACATACCCTCCATTATTTTGTAATGGAGCGTTGGCAGGAGCGGTTAAATCCAACGTGAAATCAAAATTGTTTTCATCAATTTTGATTAAATTTAACAAGCTTGTGTCAATTGGTGGAGCTGGATCCTCCATCTTTACGCAACCACACAAGCAAGTTGTAGTAACCGCAAATGCTGCTCCAGCACCTAATTTTGTTATAAATTCCTTTCTATTCATTTACCTAAATAAAATTAGCCAATACTCAAATTTTTATATATGATATTCATCATAAATCAAGAATCAGAGAACCCTTAACTTTATCACTGTAAAACAGTGATATACAACAAATTAATATTATTTCTAACAGTAGTTATACTGCTAGTTTTTGGTGTGTCTTGCACCAAAGACAAAGGATGTACTGACCCTCTGGCTAATAATTATGACCCGTTAGCTACACAAGATGACGGGTCCTGTAACTATGAATTTCATTACAACCCAACCCCTTACACCCTTGATATTCCTCTTCTCTTTCAACAAAATATATTACCACCATATATTTCAGCTAAGAATCCTTTAACTGTTGAAGGGGTAGAATTAGGTAAACGTATTTTTCATGATACCTTGCTTGATGGTTTTAGTGGCGCTACTAAAACTCAACGATTTAGTTGTAGTAGCTGTCATTTAATTCAAAATGGGTTTGCTTCTAATGATAGTGTAGTTGCATTATTCAACCTAAGCTGGAGTAATGTTTGGAAATGGAATGGAAAAGTTTCTGGAACTGTTGAAGATTTGTTTGTTTTTGAAGTGGAACATTTTATGCATACCAACCTTAATGAAATTAATGCTCATGCTGAGTATCCCGTGTTATTTAAAAATGCATTTAATGTTGGCTACATTACTTATAGAGAAATTGAGTTTGCACTATCCCAATACTTTAGAACATTTATTTCTGGAAATTCTAGGTTCGATAAGTTTTTAATGGGACAAAGTGCTTTAACTCCCGCTGAATTGAGTGGTTTTAATATTTTTATGGATTCCAATAAAGGGGACTGTTTCCATTGTCACGGAAGTGCTTCAAGCCCACTATGGACTGACAATGATTTTCATAACAATGGACTGGATGCAGTTCCAGATTTAGGAAGAGCAGAAATAACTGGCAATTCTTTTGATGTTGGTAAGTTTAAAACTCCAACTTTAAGAAATTTAGCCTTCACAGCTCCTTATATGCACGATGGGAGATTTGCCACTTTAGATGACGTTATTGACTTTTATAGCAGTGGATTGATAAGCTCTCCGACCATTGATCCGCTAATGCAATTAATAGGTCAAGGAGGATCTCAATTAACACCACCTGAAAAAGCAGATTTAAAAGCATTTTTACTTTCCCTTACCGATAGTACGATATTAAATAATCCTAATTTTCAAAGCCCATTTTAATTTCCATTTATTTTTAAATATATGACAGATGTCATAACTCAGTGCCTCCAAAATAACGTATTTAGTTAAAAATGAATTTAGGTATTGAACATAATTTTTCATCAATTTCTGTTATTATTTTAGCAGGAGGAAATGCGACAAGAATGGGATTCCCAAAACCATGGCTACTAAAAGGAAACACGACATTTCTGAAAGAAATTGTTGATTCTTATTTGCGATTTGGAATAGAAAATATAATAGTGATATTGAATGAAAAATTTGCTACTCCAGAATGGGAAAATGAACTTGGTGAAGTTAACGGAAATGCCTCAATAATTAAAAATCATTTTCCAGAAAAGGGTCGGTTGCATTCAATTTATTTGGGACTAAAAGAAGTAAAATCTGATTACATTTTTATTCATAATTGTGATAACCCGTTTGTTGAGGATGAAGTTCTAAATAAACTTACTAGCAATATTAATAAAGGAGCAATTTTAATTCCAACTTTCACAGATAAAGGTGGTCACCCTGTAGTCATTAACAAATTAGTTAGGAAAGAAATACTAAATAATTATCAGCACTATAATACCTTAAATGAAGTTTTTTCAAATTTTTCAAAAAAAAGAGTTAAAGTTAGAAGCAATTCTATTTTAAAAAACATCAATACCCCTCAAGAACTTGAGGCTTATAAATATGAACTTGCTTAATGAAATAAATAAGATTAGTAAAAGTAAAACGAATGGAGCTCTGTGCACTATTGTACAAACCAAAGGGTCTACCCCCAGAAAGGTCGGTTCCAAAATGATAGTTACGGAAGATGGTAAAATCTTAGGCTCGATTGGGGGAGGAAACTTAGAAAAAAAAGTGATTGAAAATGCACTTTACCAAATTAACAAAAATGAAGCTAAATTATATAAACACGATTTATTACATCAGCACAGCATGTGCTGTGGAGGAGTAGTTGATATTTACATCGAACCTATAAAAAAAGTGAACAGACTTTACATATTTGGATCAGGACATACTGGAAAGGCTTTAGCCAAATGCGCGATAGATTTGGATTTCGATATTTATGTCATTGATAATAGAAAAGAGCAGTTGGATGATTTAGATTCAGATGAAATCAACAAAATGAATTTAGATTATAAAAAGGTACTTCCTTCATTACCTTTTGACAATAATACTTATGTAGTTATCATGACCTATGAGCATTCATACGATAGAGATATTCTTTCTTACTGCATCAAAAAACCACATGCTTATATTGGAATGATTGGCAGTAAACGTAAAATAGAAGTAACAAAAAAAAACTTTATTGAAGGAAAGCTTGCCACTAAAAAAGAGCTAGAAAATTTGGACATGCCTATAGGCCTCAATATTAAAGCAAAACAACCAGAAGAAATAGCCATTAGCATATTGGCAAAACTAATAGAGGTGAAAAATGGATAAAAGAGTAGCAATAATTACCGGAGCAGCAAAAGGAATTGGAAAAGCAATTGCTGAACGAATGACAAAAGAAAATTACATTGTCATTTTAGTTGATATAGACAAAGAAAATGGAGAGACTCTCACTAAAAATTTAGGTAATACTGCCAAATTCTTTTCGTGTGATATTAGTGATGAGAAAGATGTTTCGTCTTTATTCGATTCTGTTAAGCAAGAATTTGGAAGGGTTGATGTGATAATAAATAATGCAGGAATAATAAAAGACAATGTGATTTGGAAAATGCCGGTAGAAGATTTTGACCAAGTGGTCGATATCAATCTTAAAGGTACTTGGCTAATGTGCAAAGTAGCAGGAACATTAATGAGAGAACAAAAAAGAGGTAGAATAATAAATATTACCTCTAGAGCTTGGCTTGGAAATAGGGGTCAATCTAACTATTCAGCCTCAAAAGCTGGAGTTGTAGGGTTAACTAGGGTTTTGGCCCTAGAATTAGGGAAATATGGAGTACTAGTTAATGCTATTGCACCAGGCCTTATTGATACACCATTAACTCAAAAATTACCGATAGATGTGCGAGAAAAATTAATTCAAGCACAACCAACCAAAACGATGGGAAAACCAAAGGATATTGCAAATGTTGTTGCATTTTTAAGTGATGAAAACACTCAATTTATTACAGGTCAAACCATATATGTTGATGGTGGAAAAAGTATTGGAGCTGGCTTATGAATTGTTATAAATAATGACTGTAAGAAATCAATTAACAAGAAAAAATAGGCTAGTAATGGCTATTCTAGTATCAATTTTCATTGTATATAATTTTATTATTTACACTCAAGGCACCTCAAACAATACTCCTAAAATGTCAGAATTAGCTCTACAAGGAGAAAAACTTTATCAAGAGAATAACTGCACCGCTTGCCACCAATTTTATGGTTTAGGGGGGTATTTAGGTCCTGACTTAACAAATATTATTTCTGATGAGAAAAAAGGTCCAATGTATGTAAAAGCTTTTTTAAATAGTGGTGTCAAAACGATGCCTAAGTTCAATTTTACTGAAGAAGAAAAAGAATCTATCGTACATTTTTTGACCGAAATAGACCAATGCGGTTATTATCCCATTAAAGGTGCTGAGAATAAAGTAACTGGTTGGGTAAATATGAAATACAAGAATCAATAATGAAAAACATCTCTTTTACATTTTTAATTCTTGCTCTATTAGCTTTAATTGTGGGCGCTGTTTTTGGTACAATGGCAGGAATACAATATATAAAACCAGATTTTTTAAAAGATGTTATCGCATTTAACAAAATGCGCCCTTTACATGTAAGTAGTGTAATTGGATGGATAATTTTAAGCGCAACAGGTGGAATATACTACTACCTTACAACAGTTCTTAAGCTCAAGTTATTTTCCAAAAAATTGGCCCGAACCCATCTGTTCATCTTTATTGTATGTAGTATAGCCATTTATTACTCTTTTTTTACAGGGAAAATGGGGGGAAGAGAATATCTGGCTTATGCTCCAATAATATCAGTACCGATATTAGTTGGATGGATATTATTTGGTATTAATTTTTTTAAAACCGTAGTCCAGCAAATAAAAGCATGGCCTGTCTATTTGTGGATGTGGGGTACTGGAATAATTTTTATGCTGTATCATTTTTCTGAAGCTCATTTATGGATAATCCCTCATTTTCGTGAAAATTTTATAAGAGATATTAGTGTGCAATGGAAATCTTATGGCTCTTTTGTGGGCTCATGGAATATGTTAGTCTACGGTACTGCAATTTTTTTAATGTCTAGAATTAAAAATGATGAAAATGTAGCAAGAGGAAAAAAAGTATTCTTTTTCTATTTTTTGGGACTTTCTAATTTAATGTTAGGATGGGCTCATCACACTTACTTTATTCCAACCCAACCATGGGTTAGGTACTTAGCCTATGGCGTTAGTATGACGGAATGGATTATATTAATCAGCATAATTATTGGTTGGAAAAGATCTCTTTCAAAAGAAAAAATCAAACTAAATCATACTTCTTACAAGTTTTTATTGGCCACAGATTTTTGGGTATTTGTCAACTTATTTGTCGCCCTTCTTATTTCAATTCCATACATCAATTTATTTTCACATGGAACACATATTACAGTAGCTCATTCGATGGGGACTACCATTGGAATCAATACCACAATTTTATTAGCTTCGGTATTTTATATTGTAAACCTCGAAGCCAATAAACATTTAAAAAGCTTTGAAAAATTAATTAATGCTGGTTACTGGCTGTTTAACATATCTCTCGGAATATTTTGGGTATGCTTATTACTGGCTGGAGTAGAGAAAAGCATCTGGCTGCATTTTACTGACAATCCTTCTTCTTTTGGAGAAATGCAAAATAAAATTGTTCCTTATATGTATGTTTTTCTGGGCGCAGGATTCAGTCTTTTACTTGGGATTTTAATGATTACATTCCCCCTACTCGGAGGAATTTCATATAAGCTTAGTGATTAGTAAATAAACATTAAATGTGACAAACATCATATTATTTCATATGAATTATAACCAACTTTACTCAGGGTAAGAATAGAGCTATGACCAATGGAGATAATAAGTTTAACTGTCAATAATAAAAAGTACGATGTTATAGTTAACCCTCATGATACCCTCGCCAAAGTATTGAGAGATAAAATAAACCTGACAGGTACAAAAGTGGGTTGTGAACAGGCAAGTTGTGGAGCTTGCACTGTTTTTGTTGATGGCAAGGCTGTTCAAAGTTGTATAACACCAGCAATGCGAGTTGATGGAAGTGTAATTACAACAATTGAAGGAATTGCAGATCAAAATAAACTCCATAATCTACAAGAGAAATTTGTAGAAAAGGGAGCTATTCAATGTGGATATTGCACCCCAGGTATGATAATGACCTCGCTAGACTTTTTAGAAGAAAATCCTAATCCAAGTACTGAAGAAATAAAAGAAGCCTTATCGGGCAACTTGTGTCGTTGTACGGGTTATGTGAAAATTATTGATGCTGTAGAAGCTTATGTGAAAGAAGAAAAAAACTTACATCCACCAATCGGTCATTTACCAAAAAAGGAGGATAACAAATTTAAAATGGTAGGGCATGGTCGTCCATACATTGAAGCTACCAAGAAAGTACAAGGTTCAGCAGATTACGCAGATGATATTCAGATTAAAAATGCGTTGTTTACCAAGTTCGTAAGAAGCACACATGCTCATGCAAAAATCAATTCAATAGATACAAGAAAAGCAGAAGAATTAACAGGCGTAAGAGCAGTAATTACTGGGAAAGAATTACCAGTAAAATTTGGGGTATTACCTATCTCACAGGATGAGACTGCAATGGCTGTGGAAAAAACCAGATACATTGGTGAAATCGTTGTTGCCATTGCTGCTGATACGGAAGAGATTGCAACTCAAGCTTGTAAATTGATTGAAGTAGACTACACTCCTATCCGACCGTTTTTTGATATGAAAGAAGCGTGCGAAGATGTGGGAACAGATGAACAGATTCATGGCCATTGTAAGTTTAATAATAACATTCATAAAAAAGCAGAATTACGATTTGGCGACCAACAAGATGGTTTAGCAAAAGCTGATCATAAAGTTAAAGTCGATTTCGATTTTCAAGGAATTAATCATGGGTTTACCGAACCTCATGCTGCAACTGCCTGGTGGGACGAAAACGGATTAACGATAATTACTGCAACACAAGTTCCTCATTATTTGCATCGCTACTTAGCAAAAGTACTTGAAGTACCCATGAACAGGGTTCGAGTAATTAAACCAACTGTTGGTGGCGGTTTTGGTGGCAAATCAGATCCATTCCCTCATGAAATTATTATCTCACATTTATCGAGAATATTAGGTCAACCTGTTAAAATACGATTCAATAGAGAAGAAGTCTTCTTGACAAATCATGGAAGACATCCAACTAAAATGAGTATGGAAATGGGTGTTAGTAATGATGGTGATTTCGAAGTATTGGATGCTGATATTATCATTGATGGAGGTGCTTACGGAAGTTTCGGGGTAGTAACTTCTTACTATAATGGGGTTTTATTGCAAGCACCCTACAAAATTGACAATTTCGGATTTAGAACTAGAAGAGTTTATACCAATAAACCACAATGTGGAGCAATGCGTGGACATGGAGCAGTAAACTCTCGTTATGCTATTGAAACAATTATAGATCGATTAGCAGAAAAAATTAAAATGGATCCTTGTGAGTTGCGTTTGAAAAACTTTTTAGATGAAAAATCACTAACAGTTGGTCAATATAGAATCACATCTAACGGGAGCGTTGAGTCCCTTAAAGCAGTAATGGAACGTTCAAAGTGGGGTGAAAAATATAAGAAACTACCTAAAGGACACGGAATTGGAGTGGCTTGTGGGTTCTTTATTTCAGGAAGTGCTTTACCAATCCATTGGAACCAGTACCCTCAATCGGTAGTGCATTTAAAGGTAGATTTAGATGGACGAGTTTTAATCACTTCTGGTGCAAGTGATATTGGACAAGGAAGCGATACCATGTTGGCCATTATTGTTGCTGAAGTATTAGGATTAAGTATGGACAATATTTTTGTCGTTGCTGCCGATACTACACTTACACCTATTGATTTAGGAAGCTATTCAAGTCGAGTAACATTTATGGCTGGTAATGCTGCTAAAACAGCAGCAGAAAATTTAAAAAATCAAATTTTAGATGCTATTTCAATACTTCACAATGTTGACATAAGTGAATTAAATTTCCAAAATGAGCGTGTTTTCAGCAATGATGGGAAAATAGATTTAACCTGGTCTGAAGCCATCGAAAACTCCACTCGAAAAGTAGGTGCACTAAAAAGTTCAGGAGCATACAATTCGCCTAAATTAGGTGGAAATTTTAAAGGTGCTGGAGCGGGTTTAAGTCCATCGTATAGTTTCGGAGCTGTAATAACAGAGGTTAAGGTGGATGAAGAAACTGGTCATGTTAAAGTACTCGATATTTGGGGTGCACATGATGCTGGTAAAGCGTTAAATCCATTGGCCGTTGAAGGACAATTGGAAGGCTCTTGGCACATGGGATTAGGACAGGCCATTAGCGAACAAATGAAATTTAGAGATGGTTTATTAGTAAATGGAAATTTAGTGGATTATAAAATTCCAACATCAAAAGATACGCCTCCAATTCATACCAACATTATTGAAACAATAGATCCTGAAGGACCTTTTGGAGCTAAAGAATGTGGAGAAGGTGCTATTCATCCCATTATTCCGGCTGTTGCCAATGCAATTTATGATGCTGTTGGTATTCGCGTTACTTCTTTGCCTATTAACTCTGAGGAAGTATTGACAGCAATTAAAGTAAAAAATAAAAATTTAGAAACAGTTAACTAAGTCTTATGCTTGCTGAAAAGACATATTTAATTCCTACATCAATAAATGAAGCCATTGTATTTGCTAAGCAAAACTTAGGCTCATTTAAATATTTAGCTGGAGGAACAGATGTAATGGTTAACCGATTTCAAGGCAACGAAGAGTCTCCCTGTTTAATTGACATCTCCAAACTATCAGATTTAAAAGGGATTCAAAAAGAAGGTGACTTTTTAAGAATTGGGACATTAGAAATTTTGGAAGAGCTAAAGTTCAATAAAAGCATTGAAAATGAATTCCCAATGTTAATTGAAGCAGCATTAGCAGTAGGAACACCTTTATTAAGAAAAACAGCCACCATTGGTGGAAATATATTGTGTGAAAATCGATGTTTGTTTTATAACCAATCAGAATGGTGGAGAGAATCTGTGGGTTATTGCTTAAAGTGTGATGGTGATATTTGTATTGCCACTCAAGGTAAAAATGCTTGTTTTTCTGAATTGGTTTCAGATACTGCTCCAGCTCTAATTGCTATGGATGCTGAAATTGAGGTGTTAGATATTGATGGAATTAATCGAGTTAAATTAGAAGATATCTATACTGGTGATGGAGTTACTCCAAGGAATCTATCCGAAACGGCTATTTTAATTGCAATTTACTTACCCCTGAATCGTGAGTTTAAAACAGCTTTTCACAAACTAAGAGAAAGAGAAAGTTTAGAATTTACCTCGTTAACATCTGCCATAGCAATAGATAAAAATGGAAAATTAAAAATTGCCTTGGCTGGTGTTGATCCAAAACCAGTGGTAGTTAAAGGGACAATAAACGATGATAAAACGACACTGATTAAACAAGCTATAAAAGGCTCTCGTGCGGTAGACAATGACATGTATTCCCGAAAATATCGCAGAGAAATGATTAGTGTTTATTTGAATAGAAGTTTTAAGAAATTAAAGATATAAAAGATGGAAAACAGCCCTTTAAGTGTGATGTATGATGAACACGACATCATAACAAAAGCAGAAGAAATTATAAAGAATTTAGATGGAATGTGGAAAAAAGATACATTAGGGTATGTCGAGTTAGTAGGCAGATTAATTGTATTTTTTAGAGAATATGCTGATGGTTATCATCATCAAAAAGAAGAAGAAGTGCTGTTCCCTGCAATTAAGAATCATCCAGATTTTGTATTACAAGAAATTATTGAAGAATTTGAAACCCATCATGAAGATTTTAGAGTTTATACTACTTTAATTGAAGTGGCTTTAAAAGAAGGTGATTATGAGAAATCTTACCAAGGATTAAACAATTATTTACAAGATTTATTAGATCATATTGCAGCAGAAAATGAAGAATTATTTGTATTAGCAGAAAACTTAATGGATGAAAATGATTTAGAAACCATTTTCTTTAAATTTAAAGACATTGACTTGGAATTAGGAGAAGAACGAAAAAGAGAATTAGAAGAAAGTATCAATGCTATGATGGTTTGATTTATTTATCTTTGAAGCATGAATAATGAACCAAAAGGAGAATTAGCGATACGTGTTGTGGCTATGCCAAAAGATACCAACCCTGCAGGAGATGTTTTTGGAGGTTGGTTAATTTCTCAAATGGATTTAGCAGGTGGAGTATTTTGTAGAAAGATAGCCAAAGGAAGAGTAGTTACTGTCACTATAGATTCTACTACTTTTAACGAACCAGTTTTTATTGGAGATACACTTTGTTGTTATGTTTCTTTAGTGAAAATAGGAAGAACTTCTATGACAGTATATATTGAAGCGTATGTGAATAGGGACTTTGAAGACACTCGCATAAAAGTTACCGAAGGGGAATTTAAATACGTAAAAATGGATGAGAACAGAAAACCTGCTCCAATTCAAAAATGAGTGACAAGATGAACACTGAACAATACTTTTACCGTAACGTTATATTTTCCAAACAAGGAAAAACTATTTCAATAGTTGACATACAAAATCCAAAAAATGACAGGGAAGAGTTAGACCCTTGGTTTGGAATGGTGTTACAACTAGCAGACGGAATGCATACGGTTGGACAATTACTTCAATATATTTCAACTTTATACAATGGAATGCCACCAGAAAATTTAGAAAAAACGATTCATTCAGTTGTAGAACGTATGGCAGAAAATAGATTGATAATGTTAACTGAGAAAGAAACGAAGTTGCCTTATTATTTATCAATGCCCTATGAACTATTAGACATTGAAAAAGCTAAAATAGAATTGGCAAAAGATAAAATAGCATTAAATTAATCCAAAACGACATCATTCCTATTATAAATAATTCGAATGGTTATTTCTTGCTAGGCAACATGATTAAAATCATAAGATTCCCCTTAATCTTCATCTAGTTTTGCTTTTTCAAATTTATTGATTCTCTTTATGATGGATGTTGTTTTATTTCCATTCCGCTTT
>JBFIEB010000060.1:0-11411 GCA_041603555.1 Vicingaceae bacterium | reverse complement strand
TTTAGATTCACTTTAGATTCATATATAAAATTGATGTATTTATCCGCTATAATCTGAGTTGCTTTGAAATCAGATATTTGATATAGTCCTGTATTAGCAGCAACAAGTAGCATGTCATTATATTGCAGCAATTGCTTAGCTTTTCCTTCTATTCCTACTACCTTGTTGTATTTATGGCTAATTGACTGTAAGGCATATACTTTTTTATGTTCGTACTTAGAAACAGTTTTGATAATCTTTTTCGGCTTTTTCGAATTTTCTTCAATAGGTTCCTCTTTCTTGATTTCCGGTATCTCTTCAACAGTTTCTACTGGCTCCTCTTCTTCCTCTTCTATGTACTTCTTCTTTCTCTTTTTAAAAATTTTATTCCATATTTTTTCTTTCTTTTCTTCCTTTACTTGTATCGATTCTTCCTTCTCTTTTTTGAAAGGGAAAAATGATTTTTTCTTTTGTTCAAGTTTACTTTCTTCTTCCTTATTATTACTAACCTTACTCACCTTCACTAAAACTTCAATCTCTTCATAATTCTGTACTTCAGTTAAATAATAAACTCCCTCGCTTGTAGAAACATAAATAATTGTATCAACATCAATTATAGAAGTTAAATTTCCCTCTAACCCGGGGTAATGATTTACATTTCGGATTGGTAATTTCAAATCAATCCTACTCATTCCATATTCGTGGAGTAACCAAAGTCCATTGTTCCTGTCAATTCCCATTGAATAAATCTCATCATCAGGTAAACCTGTTTGATAGTTCAGGGTATAAATCGTTTTTTTAGTGGCTTTATCAATCACCAAGCAACCTCCTGTAATAGTGGAAAGAACAAAGCTATTTTGGTCTACATTTATTCCCCCTGCCAAAATACTTTCTTTGATGTAGCCGCTAGATTCAAATTGATATGGATGAAACTTTGATCCATTGAATAAATATAGAGAGTCAGCATTGGTACCAATAAGCACCTGAGATTTTGAATAATCTAAATAGAACAAAATAGTTTCATCAAAAAATTGGTCTCCACCCTTTACCGGTACTTTCAAGTTTTCCCTTAACTTATGAAGCCCCAATTGACTAACATTAACATAAACATCTGCCTTATTGATAAAAAAACCAGTAAAAGGTTCTCCTGCCTGAGCCGGCCATTGTTTAATTTTTTTGGTTGATAAGTTAAATCGAGTAATGTAATTTGAGCTATAAAAATAGATATCTCCATTCAATTCAGCTATAGACTCTATGTTTCCAACATTTCGCTTATCCACTACCAAAGAAGCATATTGATAAACACCATCAACACCCTTTATCAATAGCCCAATATTGTTTTTACATCCAACAAAAATTTGATTAGAATTATTATCAAAAAACAAACTTAAAGGAGCACTTGGAGTGAGTATCGTGTTCCATTTAATACCGTCAAAAGAAACAATTCCTCTTCTATTAGCAAACAACATTTGACCCTCATTATCTTGGGCCATTGCCCAAGATTCATTATCAATGCTTGTTTCTCCGAAAGAAAAGTTAGTAATTAAAGGGGTTCCTTCCTGACTAAATACACTAAGACTCAATAAAGTAGCTGCAAGAAATAAAAATAGCCTTGTTCGTTTTAGCATTAGAATGTTTAGTTTTAGCTGTAATAAATTTAACGGTTAATATATTAAAAAGTTTCCATTGTAAAACATCATTAGATTACTAATTTAGCAGTTAATTTAAATTAATGAGTCACAAACCAAGCATACCAAAAGGTACAAGAGATTTTTCTCCTACAGAAATGACTCGGAGAAATTACATTTTTGATACGATTAAAAAAGTGTACAAAAGGTATGGTTTCCAGCAGATAGAAACACCTGCCATGGAAAACATGGAAACGTTGGTTGGAACCGGTGGTGAGGAGAGTGATCAACTTATCTTTAAGATACTAAAGAGAGGAGAAAAGTTAAAAAAGAATTTAGAATCTTTAAAAACTCATATTCCTAATTCTGGTGTATGGGAAGATGAAAAAATGCAAAACCCAAATAATGCTTTTGAAAATTCTTTTGCTGAAGAAGCATTAAGATATGATCTTACAGTTCCATTTGCTCGATATGTCGTTCAAAATCAAAACGATATTGCGTTTCCTTTTAGGCGATTTCAAATCCAACCCGTTTGGCGAGCAGACAAGCCTCAAAAAGGACGGTATAGAGAGTTTTACCAATGTGATGCTGATATTATTGGCTCGGATTCTTTATTGAATGAAGTGGATTTGATCAAGATTATTGATGATGTTTTTAGTGAACTTTTTAAAAATAAAGATGGTGAAATTTTACCTTATACTATCTCCATCAACAACCGTAAAATTTTACAAGGAATTGTTAAGCATTTTAATGCTGAAGATAAATTTGAAAGTATAGTAGTTGCCATAGATAAATTAGATAAAATAGGTATGCAAGGCGTAGTAAAGGAACTTGAAGCAATTGGACTTGAAAATCTTGCTTTAAAGATAATTTCCTTAATTTATTCTAACGAATTTTTAGAAACTGAAAAAAGAAAAAATCCAAACAATCAATTAGCTCAAAGTATTGGAATGCTTAAATGGTTTGAAGACAATGTAGAAGCAACTGAGGAAGGTGTTAACGAATTAATAGTCGTATTTGAAACTTTGAAGAAAATAGGTTTAAAGACCGATTCAATAAAATTTGATGCTACACTTGCCCGTGGGCTGGGTTATTACACTGGCACCATTATAGAAGTAAAAGTGGATGACTTCCCCAGCATTTGTGGTGGTGGCAGGTATGATGATTTAACCGGTAAATTTGGGTTAAAAGATAGTTCTGGTGTGGGTATTTCTTTTGGTGCGGATAGAATTTACGATGTATTATTGGATAACAACTTATTTCCTGAGTTTAAAAGAGATTCTACTGAAGTGTTGTTTACCAATCAAAAAGGTAGTGATGAAGAAATCTTTTTGCCCATGCTGTTTGAGTTGAGGGCTGCTGGAATCAATTCTGAAATTTACCCGGATGAAGTAAAGTGGAAAAGACAAATGAATTTTGCTGAAAGAAAAAATATAAAGTTTATAGTATCTGCCAATGAAGATGGAGATCTTTTTGTGAAAAATATGGAAAATGAAGCTAAAACTGCTTTTTCATCTGCAAAAGAATTAATATCTTTGATTCAACAGTAACCGCCATTGTGAATTAATTGCCCCTGAGCATGTTTTGTGCAAGCAAAAGCATCGAAGGGTAAGCAATTAATAAATTGATTCGTTCCTACAATGCTTAATACAATAATATGGGAGCACATAGCATCAAAAAAAACTGGTTAACGATTGAAATAATAGATGATATTATTTCCAATAACAAACAACTTGAACTTTCTGAAGAATCTATTGAACTGGTAGATAAATGCAGGAATTATTTAGATAATAAATTAACCAAAAACGACACCCCTATTTATGGCATTAATACTGGTTTTGGAGCCCTCTGCGATACCGAAATTCCTAATGAAGATTTAGAGAAGCTACAACTCAACTTGGTAATGTCTCATGCATGTGGATTAGGTGATGAAGTTCCTCAGGATGTGGTTAAGCTAATGATATTGCTAAAAATTCAAGGGTTAAGTTATGGTCATTCCGGAGTGCAATTGAGTACCATACAACGTTTGATTGACTTCTATAACAATGGTGTTTTTCCTATTGTTTATCAGCAGGGCTCCTTAGGTGCATCTGGTGATTTAGCACCTTTAGCTCATCTAGCATTACCATTAATTGGATTGGGTGAGGTTAATTATAAAGGGAAAAAATACTCAGGAGAAGCCATTAATAAAGAATTTGGATGGGAAGCAATTCAACTAAAATCTAAAGAAGGATTGGCATTGCTCAATGGAACACAATTTATGAGTGCCTATGGAATTCATTCGTTAATTCGGATGAAAAAACTAAGCACAATGGCAGATATTATTGCTGCTATTTCTATTGATGCTTATGATGGTAGAATCTCTCCTTTTAATGAATTAGTTCATAAAATTCGTCCACACCATGGACAGTTTATTACGGCTACAAACATAAAAAAAGCATTAGAGGGAAGTCAAATTATTCAACAAGAAAAAAAACATGTTCAAGATCCTTATTCGTTTAGATGTGTTCCACAAGTCCACGGTGCGAGTAAAGATGCCATAGCTCATGTGCAAGGTGTGTTTGAAAAAGAAATCAATTCAGTTACAGATAATCCTACTATTTTCCCAGATGAAGATGAAATTATCTCTGGAGGTAATTTTCATGGGCAACCTTTAGCTATAGGATTAGATTATTTAGGGATTGCTATTGCTGAATTGGGTAGTATTTCAGAAAGAAGAACCTACAAATTAATCGGAGGAGAACGTGGGTTGCCTGCTTTTTTAGTTGCAAATTCTGGTTTAAATAGTGGTTTAATGATTACACAATATGCTGCAGCGTCAGTGGTGAGTCAAAACAAACAACTAGCGACTCCTAGCTCAGTGGATACTATAGACTCATCAAATGGACAAGAGGATCATGTAAGTATGGGGGGAAATGCTGCCACTAAAACCTACAAAATAATTGATAACCTCGAAAAAATAATGGGAATTGAAATTTTAAATGCTTCGCAAGCATTAGAATTTAGAAAACCTTTAACTTCTTCTAATTTTATCAACAATCTAATTGCAGACTACCGAAAATCAATTCCATTTATTCAAAATGACATTGAAATGGCTCCTGTCATTGAGGAAAGTATAAAGTATATTAAGGAGCGTGCTTCGCGCTTAACCACTAAAGATTTTATTTTTTAATCAGGATTTCTATAATTCTTGCTTTTTTATGAGAAAAAAACAGCAACCTTTTAGGCTGGTTTTACGTTTTACCAATGTTCGTCTGCTCATATTAAGTCTTGGTCTAATTTGTAATTAATCAATTATTAAAATGAGTACTTTTTTACAAAATTAAACGCTATGAAAAAACTACTCCCTCTACTTTCAATAATTGCACTTACATTTTTAGCTTCTAACTTATTTGCCCAATATTCGAATGTTTATTACGAGCAAAAAAAAGAAGATTATCAGGAATTTATTAAAAATCACGATTATAGTCAAACACCGCATTACACCAATGAAGAATTAAAAGTAATACCAAAAAATGATCGACCAGACCTAGCCCATGAACTAAATTTCTTACAAACACTTGACCCAATTTCAGGAGTTATTCCTCCATATGCATTAATTCAAGCCCACAAAATTACTGATATTTATCAGGCGCAAAATAAAACTGCGATTCCGGGAATAGTATGGACTGAAAGAGGCCCTGACAACATAGGTGGAAGAACTAGAGCAATGATATTTGATCCAAATGATGCTACCGGAAAAACTGTAATTGCTGGTGGTGTAGCGGGGGGAATATGGATTAACACTGATATAACAAGTAGCTCTTCTCCATGGACAGCAGTAAATAATTTTTGGGACAACTTAGCAGTAACGGCATTAGCTTATCATCCAACTACTACTACAATAATGTATGCTGGAACAGGAGAAGGTTATTCTAATATTGATGCAGTTCGAGGTGGAGGTATTTGGAAAAGCACTAATGGGGGAAGTTCTTGGAGTCATTTAGGAAGCACTTCTACTTATGGATATATAACTCGGATAGCGGTTAAGAGTAATGGTGAAGTCTATGCTTCCACAAAATTTAATGGAATTATTAGGTCGACAAATGGAGGAACATCTTGGTCTACCGTATTAAGCTCTTCTATAGGTGGGGCATCTACCAGTAGAGCCGCTGATATAAAGGTTGGTACAGATGGCACATTATACGCAGGTATGGGAATATTTTCAACAGATGGAATATATACTTCATCTAATGGTACAACATGGACAAAACGTAATACAGGTGGAAGTGGTTTTCCAACAGGTGGTATTCGAAGAATTGAAATCGGGTGTGCTCCTAGTAATGCCAATGTTGTTTATGCTATAGTTCAAAATAGTGGAAATGGTATTGAAGGGATATACAAATCAACTAACAAAGGAATTAATTGGACATCTCTAACATTGCCAAATGATGATGACCCAGGTGTTCAACCAGATTTCACAAGAAATGCCCAAGCTTGGTATGATTTATCAATTGCAATCGACCCAAATGATGCAAACACCTTGTTTGTTGGAGGAATAGATCTTTTTAAATCCACAAATGCTGGAACATCATGGTCGCAAGTTTCTCATTGGTATGGTGGTTTTGGTCATCAAGAGGTTCATGCTGATCAACATGGTGCTGTATATTTACCCGGATCTAGCTCTAAGATTATTTTTGGAAATGATGGAGGCGTGTATTATTCATCTAACGCAAATACAGGATCACCAACTATTTCTGTTAGAAACAATGGATATAACGTAACTCAATATTATGCAGCTGCAATTAATGGAACTTCAGGTTCCAATAATATGATTGCTGGTGCTCAAGATAATGGAACCCAAAAATATACCACTGCTGGTATAAATTCTACTTTTGATGTAACAGGAGGAGACGGTGCTTTTAGCCATATTGACCAATCTAATGGGAATAATCAAATTGGTCAATATGTGTACAACGTTGTAAGAAGAACAACAAATAATTGGGGGTCACAAACCACCATATCTAATAGTCAAAGTACTGGTTTGTTTATTAATCCTTCAGATTATGATGATAAAGAAGACATTTATTATTCTGGACATGCAGATGGGGGTGTTTTAAGGTTAAAAAGAATTTCAAATCCTTTTGGTTCTATATCCACAGGTACAGTAATAATTGCTACCGCTTCGGGTGATATATCCCATATTTCAGCTTCTCCTTATTCTTCTGCTGGAAATTCAACGCTTTTTGTAGGTTCAAATGGTGGAAATGTTTATAAAGTAACAAACGCTCAAGGTGGCTCTCCAACAGTTACTAACATTGGATCAGCTTTGCCTTCAGGTAATATTTCTTGTATTGCTATTGGAGCAACTGAGCAACAATTGTTAGTTACATTATCCAATTATAATACTGTTTCTGTTTGGGAAACCACAAATGGAGGAACTAATTGGACTAGTAAAGAAGGTAACTTGCCTAACATGCCAGTTAGATGGGGATTATATAATCCATTAGACTATAACCAAGTATTTTTGGCTACAGAGGTAGGTGTTTGGACTACTGATGATTTAGCTGCAGGTAGTGTTGATTGGTCGCCAACCAATACTGGATTAGCGAATGTTAGAACAGATATGCTTCAATATAGATCTTCTGATAGAACGATAGTTGCTGCAACTCATGGAAGAGGTTTGTTTACAACTGTTATTCCAGTAGCCAGTCCTCCTGTTGCTGAATTTAGCGGAACCCCTACTACACTTTGTGAGGGAAATACAGTATCTTTTACAGATTTAAGCACTAATACTCCAACCGGTTGGTTGTGGTCTTTCCCTGGTGGAACACCAAATTCATCTACTTCTCAAAACCCTACGATAACATATAATACTGCAGGAACATACGATGTAACCTTAACAGCCTCTAATGCAAGTGGAAATGATATCGAAACTAAAGTTGGCTATATAACAGTAACTGCTGTTCCAGGAACTGCAGGAGCAATTACCGGATCTACATCTGAATGTGAGAATGCCACAGGTATTCCTTATTCAATTTCTGCCGTAGCTGGATCAACTAATTATACGTGGGGTGTTCCAGCTGGAGCAATTGTGGTAACAGGACAAGGAACAACTAACATTACCGTAAATTTTGGAACAACAAGTGGAAATGTAAGTGTGACTCCAAGTAATAGTTGTGGAAATGGAGGAAGTAGTGTTAAAGCTGTTACTATTAATGTTTGTGGTGCAGCACCTGTAGCAGAATTTAGTGGAACTCCAACTACATTGTGCGAAGGAAATACGGTATCTTTTACAGACTTAAGCACCAATACTCCAACTGGTTGGTTGTGGTCATTTCCGGGTGGGACACCAAACTCATCAACTGCCCAAAATCCGTTAATTACATATAATACTGCTGGCACTTATGCTGTTACTTTAACTGCTTCTAATGCTTTTGGAAATGATCCTGAAACTAAAATTGGCTACATTACTGTCAATTCTTGTGGTACAACTCAATTAAGGTCCTCAGATTGTGGTCTTGTAATGACTAGTTATTTAAATTATGTTATGTGTGATTATGTTCCAGGAGCTTCCGAATATGAATATGAGTTTGTAAATATAAGCCTAGCCTATAACCAGACTTATTTACGTCCAAACGTTACTTACAGATTTGTCTATGTAAACAATGTTATAGGCATTCAAAATGGAACTACATATGATGTTAGAGTGCGTGCTAAAGTAGGTGGAGTTTGGTCTAATTATGGTCCGGTTTGTCAATTGACCACTCCTGGATCTTCTATAACTACACAACTCAGATCAAGTGACTGTGGGTTAGTTATGCCAAGCTACGCAAATTATATCACATGTGACTACGTTTTTACAGCCACTGAGTATGAATATGAATTTGTAAATACCAGTCTAGCGTATAATCAAACTTATTTGCGTACAAACCCAACGTATAGATTTGCGTATGTAAATAATGTGCCTGGAATTCAATTAAATACCACTTATGATGTAAGGGTAAGAGCTAAAATTGGTGGCGTCTTTACTAATTATGGTGCTGTTTGTCAAATTACAACACCTGTAACCCCTCGTATAGAAGCCCCTCCTGGCGATGAAATTGAAGATATTACAGGAATTGATAATAAGACTATAAATAATCTTCAAATGACAGTCTATCCTAATCCAAGCCAAGGTGAATTTGTATACATAGAATTACAAGGGCTATCAAGAAATTCAGAGATTATTGTTACCGATATTTTTGGAAAAACCATTTTAAATCAATCCATCAATTCAGGAAGTGAAACCTATAGTGGTACTCTAAGATTTAATCAAAAATTAAGCTCTGGATTTTATTTAATAACTGTAATTTCAGACAATCAAAAAACAACTAAAAAACTAATTGTTCGATAATATAAATAAATTATAATTTAGTCCCGTATTTGAATTTCAAATACGGGATTTTTTATTTTGCACTTGTATGAAAAAACTAATCACATTTTTATTGATATTATTGATTGTTTCTTGCAGTAATAATTCATCTGAAAAGGAAGCTATTATGAATGTAATGAACATGCAAGAAACAAATTGGAATAATGGTAACATAGATAAATTTATGGAAGGTTACTGGAAATCAGATTCGTTAATGTTTATTGGAAAAAATGGCATTAAGTATGGCTGGAAAACTACTTTAGATAATTATAAAAAATCATATCCCGATAAGGCAGCAATGGGGAAACTTGAGTTTAATATCTTAAAACTTGAAGTAAACGGGACTACTGCTTATATGTTAGGAAAATGGAAATTAACTAGAGAAAGTGACAATCCAAATGGCTACTTCACATTGTATTGGAAAAAAATTAAAGGAAACTGGGTAATTATAACTGACCACACTAGTTAATTGAAATTAATACACATAAATTTAACACATATATTTTATACTTAAACTAAAAGAATTATTATGAAAAAGGATTTTGTTATCACACCAATTTTAGTAATGCTGTTATTGGCAAACCTGAACTCTTTTGCGCAAAAGAAAAAAGGTAAAGAACAATTAGTTGCACCCACATTTACGATGGAAGCAGGAAAAGTTATTTATTCAGAAGTAGTTACTCAAGATGGAGAATCTACAAAGATTCTGTATGAAAGATGTTTAGGGTGGTTCAATAGTTTTTATAAAAATCCAACAGGGGTAATTAAAGAAAAGGATGTAGATCAAAAAATTATAGGAAAGGGAAACTTTCATCTTTACATAGAAGACCCAAAAAGTGGAACAAAATCTAGAGCTGGAATAATGGCTTATACTATTGAGGTATCAGTTAAAGAGGGTCGTTACAAATATGATATTACAAGAATCAATAAAAAGGCTCAATCATTTTATGGAATAGAAAAAATAATAACAGCTAACGAAAAAGAATACAAATACGCTTATGCTAGTTACTTAATACAGACAGATAAAAACTTAAAAGACTTAATTAGTAACTTAAAAAAAGTAATGGCAACATCAACTACTAAGAAAAAAGAAGATTGGTAAATTTTCGTTTGAAGAATTAGCTCCCTGATTAAACTATGTTTAAAAATAGCTGGAATAATATTTTTACAAATACATATGATGAGATAGAATCAGAAAAAGAGCTTGACTCAAAGTTTGATGAAAAAGTGATAGTAATCCTTTTTACTGCTGTTTTATCTTTAGTTTTTATTCAATATTTTGGAGATTTAAACTTCTTTCTATCTTTTTTGGAAGACATTCAATTTGAAAAACTTGCTAATTCCATTTCATCCCTTAAATCAAAATTTCCAAATAACAGACTATTTCAGCTAAGCTATTGGGTATTTACATTAAGTACTTTTTATTTAATCATACCGCTCTTTATCATTAAATTCTTTTTCAAAGAAAAATTGAGTGATTATGGCTTATCACCAAAAGGAGTTTTTAAAAGCTATAAGCTATATGTCACTTTCTTTTTATTGATGACTCCTTTGATTCTTTTATTTTCCAATACAGATAGCTTTCAACATAAATACCCTTTTTATAATCCATTAGGAGAAAATTTATGGCCAAATTTTGTCATTTGGCAATGTTTATACCTCTTTCAGTTTTTTGCATTAGAATTCTTTTTTAGAGGGTTTCTACTACATGGAATAAAGAAGCGATTTGGTTTTTACTCCATATGGATTATGATGATTCCTTATTGTATGATTCATTTTCATAAACCTATGCCAGAAACCATAGGTGCTATTTTTGCCGGAATAGTATTGGGTGCGCTAAGTCTAAAAAGTCGATCGATATGGTTAGGGGTCGCCATTCATTATTCTGTGGCCATAAGCATGGATTTAGCTGCTTTGTGGCAAAAGGGTTATTTTGATTAATGAAGTTTTAACTTTACTCCACCTGCAACAATAAAAACCCAACCTAAAAGAATTAATGTTCCACCAATTGGAGTAATCGGACCTGCAAATTTTAAAAACTCTATTCCGAATATATTGTTCAATGTGAGTAAATAAATAGACCCTGAAAACAACACTACTCCCCAAAAAATACAAGATGTGGCAATTTTAAATTGTTTTGATTCAAATTTGCTCATAGCCAGAAATAAAAACAATAGTACAACGGCATGTAGTAGCTGATACCTGATACCTGTTTGAAAGCTTATTAACTGCTCAGTGGTTAAAAAATCTTTCAAAGCATGTGCACCAAAGGCACCGCCTACTACAGCAATAACACCCAAAATTCCAGCTTTAATTAGTATACTTTTTTGCATTGATTGTAAATTAAGATGTGAACCAATTTGTTAGTAAAATTCGATAAAATTATTTAGTTAAAGTCAAATAAATAACGA
>JBFIEB010000059.1:0-11621 GCA_041603555.1 Vicingaceae bacterium | reverse complement strand
TTTTTTAAAAGAGTGGCATATAGGTTTGGAGCAAGGTATGGAACATCATACATTGCTATAAATAATAGAGATTGGAGTGAGTATGGCATAACTTTTGGGTTTGGTTTGCCAATAAGAAAAGCTGAATCTTCGTTTCCTAGAGTTAATCTAGGATTTGAGTATGGAGAAAGAGGAGTAGCTGATGCTGGATTAATTAAAGAAAAGTTTTTTAATTTTAATGTTGGAATAACCATCAATGCCGTATGGTTTAGAAAAAGAAAATACGATTAAGTATGAAAAAAATAGTGTTAATATTAGTAGGATTAATAATTAGTAGTGTAACATCTTTTGCGCAGCCAAACTATGGCGCTACACCTGAGGATAGTGTTAAATGTATAGAGAGTTTAATCTATAAAGATTATTTAAAACATGACCCAAAACTAGCGCTTAATTTATGGAGAGTGGCTTATAAAGTATGCCCACAGTCTCAAAAATCGCTTTATATTAATGGCGCAGATTTATATAAAGATTTAGCTAATAAGGCTAAAGAAGAAGCACAAAAAGAAGCTTATTTAGACACCATGTTCTCAATTTATGATAAAAGGATTGAGATGTTTGGTCAAAAAGGTTTTGTTTTAGGACTTAAGGGTCAAGCAATGTTAGTAAACAGGCCTAAAGAAAAGCAATTAACTTTTGACTTATTGAGTCAAGCATTAGCTTTAACCAAAAACAAAACACAATCAGGCACCTTGGTAGCTACAATGTTTGCTGTAATTAATTTAGAAAAGACTGGTAAAAAATCAAAAGAAGAAGTGGTAGAAATGTTTGAAAAAACCATAGCAGTATGTGAAGCAAACAAGAACAATGTTAAAGGTGGTGATAGATACATTAAAGCTCAGGAAAAAATTCAGAATGTAACTTCACCCTATTTAGATTGTGAGGTATTAGTTCCTTTAGCAGAAAAGAACTTTGAAGCTAATCAGGAAAATGTTGATTGGTTAAGAAGAACGACCAAGTTGTTAAAATCAAAAAAATGTTATGAAGCTGGAATTTTTTCTAAAGTTGCAGAATCTTATTTTAAACTTGAACCATCGGCTTCCGCTGCAGAAGGAATGGGAAAACTATTTTTAGGTAAAAAAGATTTTGATAAGGCAATTGAGTTTTTTAAGAAAGCATTAGATATGGCTGAAACGGATGAAGAAAAAGCAGAATATTCTTTCAGTATTGCACAAGCATATTCTTACGGAAAGAATTTTTCTCAAGCAAAATCCTATGCATTAAAAGCATCAGGTTTAAAAAATGGCTGGGGAGAGCCTTATCTATTAATTGGAGATTGCTATGCCCAAAGTGCCAGTTCTTGTGATGATGGAGAATTAGGTAAGTATGGTGTTTACTGGGCAGCAGTAGATAAGTATTCGAAAGCAAAAGCTATCGATGCTTCAGTTGCTAGTGAAGCGAATAGAAAAATTGCAAGTATTTCTTCACGGTTTCCTACAACTCAAGATGTGTTCTTTTACACTAAAAAAAGTGGCGACCCATATACCGTTGGATGTTGGATAAATGAATCTACAACCATCAGAACAAAGTAAATGGGCTTTAGAAAGGTCAGTTTAATTTACACCAAATTTATCCCGATGCTATTTGTATTCGGGATTCTTTGTTCTTGCGAGAATGATGTAAAGGAAATAGAATCTTTAACCAATCAAAAAAAAACACCTGTAAGTAAGGGGAAAAATGTTGAATTACTGTATTCGGAAAAATCTGATGTTAAAGTGAAAATTACCGCTCCCTTAATGGAAGAGTACGGTGAGGAAAACAAATATTTAGAAATGACCCAAGGAATTAAAGTGCTCTTTTATGATTCCTTATTAAATGTGGCATCCACCTTAACCTCAAATTATGCTATACACAGAGTTTCTGAAAGTATAATGGAAGCGAAAGACAATGTAGTTGTTATAAATGATAAAGGAGAAATCTTAAACACAGAACATTTAATTTGGTTACAAGATTCATCAAAAATATACACCAAAGAGTTTGTTAAAATTACCACAAAAGATGAAATAATTATGGGTAATGGAATGGAGGCAAATCAAGATTTTACCAAATGGAAAATACACAAGATAAAAGGAACAATAAATATTGAAGAGGAAGATTCATTAAACACAAATTAATATGGTAAAATTAGTAAGGTTTTTACAGTATATGTGGTTAGTAATTGCAATAGTGAGTTTTTTGATTGCTACGTATCACTTAATTTTTACAGGAGTTGTAGATGCAGTATATTTTTATTTTTTTGCTGGTTTAGCGATGTTATTATTTTATGTTAGAAAACGGCAATTAAAAAGACTAACAAATATGTCAAAATAAACTCTTATTTTTAAAAGGAATTTATAAATAGTAATGACCCCTCTTTTTTGGACTTTCTTATTTTTGGCAATGTTTGCTTCAGCCTTATTTTCTGGGATTGAAATTGCTTTTATTTCTGCTAATAGATTAAAAATTGAGTTAGATAAAAACAGTAATTTATTTTCAGCTAAACTTCTTTCTTCTTTTTTAAAACGGCCGGCTAAATTTATTGGAGCCATGTTATTGGGAAATAATGTAGCCTTGGTAATCTATAGTATTATTATGGCTAAATTTTTAGAACCAATAATAATAACTCATTTTACTTCTAATGAATTTGTTATTCTTATATCACAAACCGTAATTTCAACATTATCTATATTGTTTTTTGCAGAGTTTTTACCGAAAGTGCTTTTTAGAATTAATCCTAACAAAGTTCTTTCTATTGCTGCCATACCTATTACAATTGTTTATTACATTTTATACCCTTTTACCTATTTTACAGTAGGGATATCTAATTTAATTTTAAAACTATTTAAGGTAGATACTTCTAAAAGTGATTTAGCTTTTTCGAAAATTGATTTAGAAGATTTTATTGCAAACATTCAAGATGGACAACAAGAAGGAGATGAAATTGATTCAGAGATACAAATATTTAAAAATGCATTAGGGTTTTCGGATGTAAAAGTTCGAGAATGTATGATTCCTAGAACAGAAATCACAGCCGTTGAAATTGAAAGTCCAATAGAAGAATTAAAAGAAAAATTTATTCAAACAGGCCTGTCTAAAATTTTAATATTTAAAGACTCTATTGATCATATAATTGGATATACACATTCTAAAGAACTGTTTAAGAAACCAGAATCAATAAAGTCAATTTTACTCCCAGTTTCTATTGTTCCAGAAGGAATGTCGGCAAATGAGCTATTAAAAAAATCATTAAAAGAAAGAAGAAGCATAACTGTTGTGGTTGATGAATTTGGTGGAACTTCTGGCATCATAACCATTGAAGATATTATTGAGGAGATTTTTGGGGAAATTGAAGATGAACATGATAAAGAAGAATTTTTTGAACAAGAAATAAATGAAAATACTTTTCAATTTTCTGCAAGAATAGAAATTGATTACATCAACGAAAAATACAAATTGGATTTACCTAAGTCTGATGATTATGAAACATTAGGAGGCTACATTATTAATATTTACGAAAGTATTCCAGAAAAGGCAGAAGTTATTACAACAGAAAACTTTGTTTTTACCATTAATGAAGTGAGTGAAAATAAAATTGAATTAATAACTGTGAAGCAAATTTCTCAAGAAGACTAATCTAAAATTTACCTAACCCTAAAATCGATGCTATAATTATCGTTGAAGGCTTTTATTTATCGATTCACAATCGTATATTCGCAACCCAAATATTTAAAGTAAAATGGCAGTAATAGGAAAAATTAGAGAAAAATCATCATTGGTAATGATTATTATTGGGATTGGAATGTTAGGATTCCTATTTCAAGATGGGGCACAAAGCTTATTGAGTGGTAGTGCAGATAACTCTTTAGGGGAAATAGGTGATTTAGAAATTACAGGGCAAGAGTTTGACCAACGATTACAAAATGCCCTTACTCAATGGGAAAATCAAAACAAGTCCACTGCAACTAACGAAGTTAGAGAATCTTTTAAAGAGGAAGTTTGGAATGAAATAATTAGGGAGGTAGTATTAGAAAGCCAATTTAAAGAACTAGGAATAGCGGTTAGCCCTGAAGAATTATTTGATATGGTTCAAGGAAATGATCCTCACCCTCAAGTACAACAAGCATTTACAGATCCTAATTCAGGTGTTTTTAATCCTTCTCAAGTATTACAATTTTTAAAAAGTTTAGAAACCATGCCAGCTGAGAATAAAAATCAATGGTTATTGTTTGAAGAAGGAATTGAAAAAGAAAGAATAGCATCTAAATATAATAATCTTTTAACTAAAGGCTTATATCCAACAACAAGCTTAGTAAAGAGATCCTATGTAGAACAAAATGAAAAAAGAAACATCAAGTTTGTGGCTAAGAGATATGCTTCAGTAAATGATAGTACGATATCTGTTACTGATGAGGAATTGTTGGCATACTATAATAAACATAAAAATGAATACAAGCAAGATGCTTCAAGAGAAATAGAATTCGTGAAGTTTGATGTAGAACCATCTAAAGCTGATATCACTGAAGCTAAAAAATGGATTAAAGAAATAGCTGAAGAATTTAAAATAACGGATGATGATTCATCTTTTGTAGTTTATAATTCTGAAATTCCTTTGGATGAAACTTTTATAGGAGAAGATGCCATGCCTTTGGGATTAGATTCAGGATTTTTCTATGCAGAAATAGGAACAACATCACCGATATATGAAGAAAATGGGGCGTTTATGGTAACCAAGTTGTCAAAAGTCAAAATGGTTCCGGATTCAGTTAAAGCACGTCATATTTTATTAAAAGCAACAGAACAACCTTCAGATACACTATTAAAAACAAGAATAGAGAACATTAAATCTAAAATTGAAGATGGTGCTGATTTTGCTACTTTAGCGAAAGATAGTTCAGAAGATGTTGTTTCTGCTTTAGAAGGAGGAGATTTAGGATGGTTTAAAGAAGGAACAATGGTTCCAACTTTTAACGATGCATGTTTTGATGGAAAAGTTGGTGATTTGGTTATTGTAGAATCCCAATTCGGTGTTCATTTAATTGAAGTGATGGCACAGGCTAATAAATCAAGAAAAATTCAATTAGCTACTGTAGCAAGACAAAATGTACCAAGTAATGAAACTTTTGATGCAGTATTTGCTAAGGCAAGTATGTTCTATTCTAATTGTAGTACTTCAGAGGCTTTTACTAAAGCTACAGAAGGAGAAGAATATGCTAAATTTGTTGCTACAGAAGTAAAAGTTGCTGATAAAGATATTCCTGGTATGACGAATGTAAGAGAGTTGGTAAGATGGTCTTTTAATAATGAAAAAGGATCTGTGTCTGAACCAAAACAATTTGAAAACACATTTGTTGTTGCTCATTTATCTGATGTTAAAGAGGAAGGAATTGCAACTATGGAACAAGTAGAAATACAGGTAGAATTAGGAGCTAAAAAAGAAAAGAAGGCAGCGATGTTCAAGAAAGAAATGGCAGGCGCTGCTACTTTAGAAGAATTGGCTGCTAAAATTGGCGCAGAGGTAGAGCCTGCCAATGATGTAACTTTTTCCGCTTATGCTATTCCAGGAATGGGGCAAGAGTTGAGAATAAATGGGATGGCGTCTACGCTACAACAAGGACAAATGAGCATTCCCATAGAAGGGCAAACAGGTGTTTTTGTAATTCGAATAGAATCGGTTATTCCAGCACCAGTTACTGAAGATTATTCTGCGATAAGATCACAATTGGTGCAAAATTATAATGGTGCTGCAGGACAATTATTAGATGCACTAAAGGATAAGTTTGGTGTAGTAGATAAAAGATATAAATTCTATTAATAGTTAATAAAATTTCTAAAAGCCTCATCAATTTGATGAGGCTTTTTTATTACTTTGTATTCAATTTATAAAAGATTAAAATGGCTGAATTTATTTATGAAAAACCTTTTCCTTTACGAGAGGATATAACAGAATATAAATTAATATCAACGGATTACATTTCTACAATTGAAGTTGATGGAAGAGAAATATTAAAAATTAATCCAAAAGCTATAGAGTTAATTGCTGAACAAGCTATGGATGATATTTCGTTCATGCTAAGAACCAAACATTTAGAAAAAGTAGCCAAAATATTAGATGATCCTGAAGCGACAGACAACGATAGGTTTGTTGCGTACACACTTTTAAAGAATGCAGAAATTGCTGTTGCGGGACAGCTTCCATCATGTCAGGATACTGGTACAGCAATAGTAATGGGAAAGAAGGGGGAAAATGTATTTACTGGAGTAAATGACGCTGAACATTTATCAAAAGGAATTTACAATACCTTTCATAATAAAAATTTAAGATATTCTCAAATAGTTTCTCTTAATATGTTTGAAGAGAAAAATACTGGAAGTAATTTACCTGCCCAAATTGATATTTATGCAGAAGAAGGGAATGAATATAAGTTTTTGTTCTTAGCAAAGGGCGGAGGATCAGCAAATAAAACTTATTTATATCAACAAACAAAAGCTTTGCTGAATGAAAAATCTATGACCGAATTTATTACAGCAAAAATAAGAGATTTGGGGACAGCTGCTTGTCCGCCTTATCATTTGGCTTTTGTTGTTGGAGGAACATCTGCTGAAGCAAATTTAAAGGCTGTAAAAATGGCATCAGCAGGATATTATGATGAGTTGCCAACTGATGGCAATAGTGCAGGAAGAGCATTTAGAGATACTGAGTGGGAAGATAAAATTCAAAAAATTTGTCAAGAAAGCCAGATAGGAGCTCAGTTTGGTGGAAAGTATTTTACTCATGATGTTAAAGTAATACGTTTACCTAGACATGCTGCTTCATGTCCTGTTGGGATAGGAGTTAGTTGTTCTGCTGATAGAAACATAAAGGGGAAAATCACAAAAGAAGGAATCTTCTTAGAGCAATTAGAAACAAATCCTGGTAGATTTTTACCAGCAAATCCGCCACATTTGGAGCCAGCAATTGAAATCGATCTGGACCTACCGATGGATGAGCAATTGAAGATATTATCTCAATACCCAATAAAAACAAGATTAAATTTAAGAGGAACTTTAATTGTTGCTAGAGATGCAGCACATGCAAAAATTAAAGAAATGATTGATGCTGGAGAACCAATGCCAGCGTATTTTAAAAATCACCCAGTATATTATGCTGGGCCCGCAAAAACTCCAGAAGGAATGCCTTCAGGAAGTTTTGGTCCAACTACAGCAGGAAGAATGGATCCTTATGTAGATGAGTTTCAATCCTTGGGAGGTTCTATGATAATGTTAGCAAAAGGAAATCGTTCTATTGATGTGACAAATGCATGTAAAAAATATGGAGGTTTTTATTTAGGATCGATAGGTGGACCTGCAGCTATTTTGGCTAAATCAAATATTAAATCTGTTGAGTTGGTTGATTTTGAAGAAATGGGAATGGAAGCAGTAAGAAAAATAGAAGTAGAAAATTTTCCAGCTTTTATTATCTGTGATGACAAAGGGAATGATTTTTTTAGTGAAAGCTCAACAATTGATGGTGATTCAGGATGAGAATAATTGTGTAGAAAAGTTGCAATAAATTACAAGATTTTTTTATTTTTACATCATTAATGATAAAAAGCTAAGAGCATGGTAAGTATAGGAGTTCTATTTTTCTTTATAATTTTCTTTATGGCAATGTGGTTGTTGGTATTCCTATTTACGATTGTTGTGCCAGGATCTATTAAATTGTTTTTATTAAACAAATTTGGCCCAACTTGGGCTAAAAGATTAGCTGGTTTAGTAGATTAAATTAAATCTAATACATTCTCTGGTGGTCTGCCAAGCACCGCTTTGTTTCCTTTTACAATTATTGGTCTTTCAATTAGCTTGGGATATTCTATCATTATTTTTATCCACTCATCATCATTGAAATTGCTATTCTTAAATTTTTCCTTATAAATTAGTTCTCCTTTTCTAATAATATCTTTAGGTTGAAGGTTGAGCTTCATTAATAAATTTTTTAATTCTTCTGCTGTAGGAATCGTTTTAAGGTATTCTATGATTTTTACATTTACTCCAGCATCTTTAATTAATTGTAATGTTTGTCTGCTTTTACTACAGCGTGGATTGTGATAAATTTCCATTTTTTAAATATTAAGATTTTCCAAATTCCATTAAATACGATTTTAAAAAGCCATCTAGTTCTCCGTTTAAAACTTTATCAGGGTCATTAACTGTAAAGTTAGTCCTATGATCTTTAACTCTTCTATCATCAAGCACATAACTTCTTATTTGTGCTCCCCATTCTATCTTCATTTTGTTATCTTCAATCTCACTTCTAGACTCCATTTTTTTACGAATTTCAATTTCATACAATTGTGATTTAAGTAATTGCATTGCTTTTTCCCTATTCTTAAGCTGAGATCGAGTTTCAGAATTGGTTATCATTATTCCGGTTGGGATGTGTCGAAGAATTACTTTTGTTTCTACTTTATTAACGTTTTGACCACCAGCACCCCCAGAACGAGCAAAATCCAAGGAAATATCAGCAGGATTTATTTTTATTTCAATTGAGTCATCAACTAATGGGTACACATAAACCGAAACAAAGGATGTCATTCTTTTTCCTTGTGAGTTAAAAGGGCTGACTCTAACCAAACGATGAACGCCATTTTCACCTTTTAAATAACCAAAAGCAAAATCTCCTTCAATTTCTATGGTTACAGTTTTAATTCCAGCGACATCACCAGCTTGGTAATCAATTGTTCGAAGTTTATAATTATTTTTTTCTGCCCACATTTGGTACATTCGTAGCAGCATGGATGCCCAATCACAACTTTCTGTTCCCCCGGCACCAGCAGTAATTTGAAGAACTGCATTTAAAGAATCTTCTTCTGCACTAAGCATGTTTTTAAATTCTAAATCTTCGATTTTTTCAATAGCAATTTCGTATTGTTTTTGGACTTCATCTTCAGAGGCTTCCCCCTCTTTATTAAAATCAAAAAGCACTTGTAGGTCGTCTATTTCAGCTGCAATGGAATTGTAATTATCAGTCCAAACTTTAATATTTCTTACTACTTTTAGTTGTTTTTCAGCATCGTCAGGGTTATCCCAAAAATTTGGATCTTGGGTTTTCCGTTCTTCTTCTTCTAGTTGAATTAATTTGGCATCAATGTCAAAGATACCCCCTTAGCGCATCCAGGCGATCAACTAGTAATTTAACTTGGTCTTGAGTAATCATACTTCAAAATTAATATTATCACTTACAAAATGAGGTTGAATGTGATAAAATAATTCTAATTTTAATGACAAGTAAGAAAACTGTTTAAATAGGTTAGCTATGAAAATTTATACTAAAACTGGAGACAAAGGGCAAACTTCTCTTTTTGGGGGAAAGAGAGTATCAAAACATAATTTAAGAATTAATGCTTATGGAACAATTGACGAATTAAATTCTTATATAGGTTTAGTCAGAGATCAAGATATTGATAAAAAAAGTATAAGCACACTATTAGAGATTCAAGATAGATTATTTACTCTTGGATCTATTTTAGCTACAGAACCAGGTAATACCAAAGTTAAAGTTCCTAGTATAAATATGGAAGACATTTCGTTTTTAGAAATAGAAATTGATAAAATGAATGAACATTTACCTGAAATGAGATCGTTTATTTTACCAGGTGGACATACGATTGTTTCTTATTGCCATATTACAAGGTGTGTTTGTAGAAGGGCTGAGAGGTTAATCAGTAAGTTATCTGAATTAGAAGAGATTGATGAACTTATTTTGAAATATATGAATAGATTATCAGACTATCTCTTTGTATTGGCACGTAAAATAGTTGTCGATAAAGGTGTTGATGAAGTTCCTTGGGTTCCCCGTATCTAGCTAACAATCAAACTAGTAGATTTATAATTTAAGATATTAACAATTGTTTGTTATTTTTTGTTGTACAAGTGAACAAAAAATCTATTTTTGCGTAAATGTTAGAAAATTATAGAATATGTATTGGACTTTAGAATTAGCATCACATTTGGAAGATGCGCCATGGCCAGCATCAAAGGATGAATTGATTGATTTCGCAATTAGAACAGGAGCTCCATTGGAAGTTGTAGAAAATTTACAGCAGTTAGAAGGAGAAGACGAATCTTACGATACAATTGAAGAAATTTGGCCTGATTACCCAACTAAAGAAGATTTCTTTTTTAATGAAGATGAATATTGATTTATGATAAATAATTGAAAAGCCGTTGTTCTACAACGGCTTTTTTTATGTCTAATAATACAATGTAATTATTTGACATGCGCTTCCTACCAAAAAACCAATGTATACTTGTGATTGATTATGGGCTTTGAGAATTAACCGTGAAGAACCAACTAACCCTGCAAGGAAGAGACTCATAATAATATATGGGGTGATGTAAACTTCAAGCATAATTGAAATACACATTAATGCTCCTACCAAACCACCAATACCAATCATATGAGCACTAATTTTCCATTTTATATTAACTACAAATGCAATAATTACAGATAAAGTTGCCCCAATTACGAAATTGAATATTATTGGAGGTATTGGAGCTCGTTTCAACATAAATAAAGTAAAAACATAAAAAATAATGGTAAAGGCATAAGGTATAATTCTTTCTTTTTGTGTTTCCATTTCTAAGTTATTGATAATTTTTCGATTTAATAATAATAGAGAAATTAATAATGGAATTACAAAAGTGCTTGTTCCAACCAAAAGAACAACAGCTTTTTTTAATTCCATAGGAATCGCATAATTAATGTATGAATCAGTATTAAAAATAATCATCAACCCAATAACGGGTATAATTAGAGGATGAAAAAGAGTGGAAATAATTTTTGCTGCAATCTTCATTGAACTGCTTCTATAATTCTTTTCTTAAACGGGCAACAGGAATATTTAATTGTTCCCGATATTTTGCGACAGTTCTTCGTGCAATGTTGTAACCTTTATCATTTAGCAGGCGTGAAAGTTTTTCATCGGTCAGTGGTTTTTTCTTGTCTTCATCTTGAATATTATCCTGAAGAATCTTTTTAACCTCTCTAGTAGAAACTTCTTCACCACTATCTGTACTTAACGATTCTGAAAAGAATGTTTTCAATAAAAAAGTACCATAAGGCGTTTGTACATATTTACTGTTTACTACTCTGGATATGGTAGAAATATCTAAATCCACTTCCTCGGCTATATCTTTTAAAATCATTGGGTTTAGCAAAGTTTCATCTCCTTCTAAAAAGTAATCTTTTTGATGACGAATAATTGCGTGCATTGTTGTAATCAATGTTTGCTGCCTTTGTTTAATAGCATCAATAAACCATTTAGCAGAATCCAATTTTTGTTTAACAAACATCAATGCATCCTTTTGAGATTTTGAAGGTTTTTCTTTTTGAGCTTTATAACCTTCCATCATGTCATTGTAGGTTCGACTTACTTTAAGTTCAGGAGCATTTCTTCCATTTAAAGTTAATTGTATTTCATCATCTTCAATGGTTAAATTAAAATCAGGAACTACATGTTGTACTACTTTTGCCGAATCGCTTAATGAATTTCCTGGCTTTGGATTTAATTTTAATATCTCATTTACTACATCTTTTAAGTCTTCATTAGAAATGCTTAAACGATCAA
>JBFIEB010000058.1:0-11703 GCA_041603555.1 Vicingaceae bacterium | reverse complement strand
TGAAAAAATTTAAACAGTTAAGTGGCCCTGAAAAGTGTTGGGTAATTTGGCATCCTTTTGTAGCAAAAAAAGCTTTAAAAATTTCAGAAGAGGCTCGAAAAATCACAAATGAAGTAAAACAAGAAAAGTTATTAAAAGGTAATGGAAATGGTGGGCAGGTAGATGCCTTCAGGCATACTTTTTGGATGGCAAATTTAACATTGGAGATAGGATGGAGAAGAGCTAAAAAATTGGGGAAAGCTCATGAAAAAGGAAATTATCGGGATTATAAAAAACGAAAATTAGAAGATGGAGTAATTCCCGATAAGATTAGTTCGGAAATGGATTTTTTTAACAATGATGTAGGTATTCAAATTGGAAAAAAGGCAGATAAATTTGAACTTAAAAATATAGTAGTGTCTGTTGTTAAAGAAGGGCGATGTAAAATCATTAAAAAAGATATTGCTGGTAATTTTTTGGATTGCGAAGGAAATATTATACCAACAGAAAACCTAAAAGGGAAATGGGAAAATGAGAAGTGTTTGGTTAATTCAAATTATTAATAATATCATGAACTTATATAGAGTCTTCTGGAAAACAAATTATTTAGGTTCCAATGCCATTACGTAATCGTAACTCTCATTTAAGAGTTTGCACATTAATTGCTGATTCTCCATTAATTTAATTGGAATTAATATGTAGCCTTTCATTACCGCTCCATGAGATTTAAACAGGGTGGTATTAAATTTTTGAATGTACTTTTCTTGAACCTCTTTAGAAAACGAATTCCAAACTCAGCATCTTTATTGAGTAAAGAAAACATATAACCATTAGCAGAAGTGTAAGGAACGGTTTTTCCTTTACGTTCAAAATTAGGGCATTGAGCCACCAACTCATCATATAATTTTAATCTTTCTTCGAACATTTTTTTAAATGTTTGAAGCTAAAATAATAGTTTTTGAAAGAAGATTGACGTTTAGAAAAAAATGAATCTAAGAATTGTGACAAATCCAATAATGAAAATTACAGTCAAAGTGAAAGTAATAATTAATTTATATACTCTTTGTTTATTTTCTAGTTCAAGATTTTCTTTTATTTCTTTGGCTAATAAATCTTTTTCTAATTGAGTGAATTCCTTGGAAAGAACTGCTTTACCTTTTTTGTATTTTTCACCATTTTCAGAAAATGGAAAGTGTTTCTTTTTTCTTCTACTATTGTTTTTAATAGAAGATATCATTGCCGATGTAAATCCTTCGCCACCCATACTTTACTTTACGCAATTAATTAAAATAGGTTTACCATTCAAATCAGTTGTAGCAAATAAATAGGTTTCTCCTCCATCTTTTATATTGAGTTTCTTTTTCACTTGTACAGGTCTGTCCTTAAAATTACGGCAACTTACATTGGCTTTTTGTATGTTCAATTTTTTAAATTCCTTTGGAGAATAGGGTAGCACATCCTCGATTTTAAAGGTCCTTCCTGGAAAGTTGGCAATTGGGTTTTCAGAAGTGTAGATATGCGTGTTGGGAGCGAGTTTGTTTACACCATATTCAACACCAATAGCATTAAAAGCACCTGCTTTTAAGACAGAAGCATTGGGTTCGTAGAGGTAATTTTTTGGTTCAGCATATTGAACAGTAGTCGCTTGTTCTTGGTCATAATCAAATTCAAATTCTTGATTAATATTAGAAAGGTTAATGGTGTGAATTTGAGGTTCGGTGGCCTTGCCATTTTCCAACAAATACAATACCTCTTTGCAATCATTGTCAACTGAAACGACCCAAACATTGGTTACGTGTTTTAAATCTTTTAGTGTTTGTTTAATGTCTAAAAGTGGTGCTGTTTTTACGAGTATCTTATCAGCTATTTTAAATAGCGTAGGAGCAAATTCTATAATGTTTGGATTACACTCATTCAATTTAAAAACGCGCTGGTTTTCATTCCTTCGACTGGGATCAATATAAACTACATCAACCTTTTTCTTGGTGTTGTTAAGGTATTCTTCGGCAGTCGAATTAATCAATTTAATGTTATCTGTTTTTAATAGCTTAAAGTTATTTTTAGCTATTTCGACTAATTTTAATTTTTGTTCTATATAAGTTACTTGCTTAAATTTTTTACCAAAGTAAAAACTATCAATTCCAAAACCACCGGTTAAATCAATTAAAGTGTCGCCTTTAATCAGTTTGCTTTTGTAAATACCAGTTTTTTCAGAAGAACATTGTTCCATCGATAACTTGGAAGGATAAATGATGTTAGGGGTGTTGTAAAATTCAGGAAGTTTAGTTTTCGCTTTTTGTATTCCGTTAATTTGTGCAAGAATGAATGCTGAATCTAAATTTGATTTTTTACTCAGTACTAAGGCGATTTCTGCGATTTTTTCGTTTTGGTATTGTTGTATGAATTCTTGTTCGGTCATGCTTATCACCGGATTTATTCCGATGTCTTTTTAAAAGATTCCGCAACAAGTGCGGAAATATTACTTACTGAGTGAAAGCATATTGAATAATGTTGGCTCCCATTTTTAAAGCCTTAGTTCTATTCTCTTCGGAATCATTGTGCACTTCTTGATCTTCCCAACCATCGCCTAAATCACATTCAAAATCATAAAAACAGACCAGCCTACCTTCATAAATTAATCCAAAACCTTGAGGTGGTTTTTCATCGTGTTCGTGAATTTTAGGCAAACCATTGTTAAAATTGTATTTCTGATGATAAATAGGATGGGAGTAAGGTATTTCTACAAATTCCAATTCTGGAAATACTTTTTTCATTTGTGGTCTTAAAAATTTATCCATTCCATAATTATCTGAGATATGAAGAAAACCACCAGCAATAAGATAGTTTCTTAAATTCTCTGCTTCATCCCCATTTAAAATAATATTTCCGTGACCAGTTATATGAACAAAAGGATAATTAAATATTTCAGCATTTCCAACCTCAACTATGGCTTGTTCTTCGCTAATGTTGGTATTTAAGTTCTTGTTACAATAACTAATTAAATTAGGCAAAGATGTTTCCAGATTGGCGTACCAATCACCACCACCGTTATATTTAAGCAATGCAATTTGATAACTTGAGTTTTGGCCAAGACAAGTTGTCGTTACCAGAAGTAGTAGTATGCTTAAAAATTTATTCATTCACTAAATTAAAAATAGTACAGGCCACAATTCCTGCAGTTTCTGTTCTTAAACGGGCTTTACCAAAAGTTATTGGTTCAAAACCTTTTTCTAATGCAAGTTTAACTTCTTCTTTACTAAAATCACCTTCCGGACCAATCAAAATTAAGCTATTTTCTCCTTTTGAATAAATCTCTTTGAAATGCTTTTGGTTTTGATTATGGCAATGAGCAATGTATTTTTTGCCGGTAAAATCTTCTTTTATAATGTCGTTGAAATTTGTTAATTGGTTTATTAAAGGCAAAGTTGCTTTTAATGATTGCTTCATTGCTGAAATTGCTGTTTTTATAAACCGTTCTTGTTTAATTTTTTTTCTTTCAGAGTGATTACAAAGAACTGGAGTTATTAAGCTAATCCCTATTTCAGTACATTTTTCTACAAACCACTCTGTTCTCTCATTATTTTTGGTTGGAGCGATGGCAATGTGTAACTGAGGTTTGGTGTTCACTTCTTTTATTGTTTTTGAAATCAAAACTTCACATTTTTTTGGAATGCCATCCGAAATAATAGCATCAAAAAAGTTTCCTTTCCCATCTACCAATACTATAGTGTCGTTTTGTTTTAATCGAAGTACTCGTATAGCATGTTTAGATTCACTTTCACTTAAAGTGTAAGTTTTTTCTTTGCCTATGTCTGGAGTATAGAATATATTCATAACAGTATTTAGACAAAAATAGAAATAAAAAAAGGAGTTGAAAACTCAACCCCTTTTAACGAATAAATATATTTTTAGTGGATATCCATATCAAATGCCATACGAGCCATAACTCCAGTTTGTTTGGTTATAGATTGCATTTTTTGATAATACTTGTAATTTTCACCCAAGTTATTTTTTACCATTCTTGATTCAATATCACTAGATAATTCTTTTATAAATTTTTCAAAAGGGTCTTCTCTTTTTGGATAATCCTCGATATGGTAGTTTTCTATTTTTGCCAAATCTTTAGCAATGTCAATCGCTTTATTTAAGCCTCCTATTTCATCTACCAACCCTATTTCTAAAGCATCAGCACCTGCCCAAACTCTTCCTTGACCAATGGAATCAATTTGTTCTTTAGTCATTCCTCTACCATCAGCAACTTTAGTAATAAAATCATCATAAATTTTTTCGACACCAATTTGGATAATATCCTTTTCTTCAGCAGTTAAAGGTCTGAAAACAGTCATAATATCTCCATGCTCATTGGTTTTTACGCCATCAAAAGTAATCCCCATTTTGTTGTTAAAGAATCCTTGCATGTTTGGAATTACTCCAAAAACTCCAATAGATCCAGTAATAGTTTTCTCACTAGCAACAATCTTATCAGCTGCACAAGCAATATAATAACCACCAGAGGCAGCGACATCTCCCATAGATACAACCACAGGTTTAGTTTTTTTTGCCAAAACCATTTCCCTCCACATAATATCAGAAGCTAAAGCACTTCCCCCAGGAGAATTGACTCTTAATACAATTGCTTTTACATTATCATCTAATCGGGCTTCTCTAATTGCTTGAGAAATGGTTTCAGAGCCCATGTTTTCTTTAGTGCTTTTTCCACTTACAATATCTCCACTTGCATATATCACAGCAATTTTATTTTTAGATTTTTTCTTCTTTACTTTAGCTTTTGCATACTTGCTTAAACTTACGTATTGAATTTCATCTCCTTCATCGATTTTCAGCCTATTACCAAGTTCTGCTAAAAGTTCGTCTTTATACATTAACTCATCGACAAAATTGTGCTTTTTAGCATCTTCGGCATCTTGTATGTCAAGCTTATCAGCCAATTGATTTATTTTATCAATTTTAATTTTTCTACTACCAGAAACTTGGTTTAACCAACTTCCCCACATTGTATTAAGAATTTTTTCCATTTGTTTTCTATTAGAATCACTCATTCGCTCAAGCATAAATGGTTCTACAGCACTTTTAAATTTTCCATGACGAATAATTTGAACCTCAATTTCCAATTTTTCTAACATATTTTTGAAGAACATCAGTTGATTGGCAAACCCTCTAAGCTCCATTATTCCAGCTGGGTTTAAATAAATTTTGTCAGCTACAGAAGCTAAGTAGTATGTTTTTTGAGTATAAATCTCTGAATAACTGATAATCCATTTTTTAGATTTTTTAAAATCGTTTAGGGCGTTTCGAATTTCTTCAACAGTAGCCATACCAGTGTTAAGTGATGTTAAATCAAGATAAATCCCCTCAATCCTATCATCTCTCTTTGCTTTTTCTATGCTTTTAAGAATTTGATCTAGACCAAGATTGTTTGCTGGTTCAAAAGTTTCAAAATTGAAATTTTCGAAAGGGTTGTCAGAGGTTCTGTCAGTAATAGGATAATCCAATTTAAGATGAAGAACAGAATTGTTTTCTACTTTAGTTACTTTCTTACTGTCTTTAGATGTAGATGCTATTATTCCCCCAAGCATGGCAAAAAAGATAACCATTGAAAGGATACTAGCAAGCATAAGAGTGATAAAAGTCCCCAACATACTTGCAAACATGAATTTAAAAAATTGTTTCATTAGATTTAGTTTAGTTAATTTACTTTTACAAAAGTAGCCTTAGTGTTTAACAGATTATGAACTTAATACACCAATGGTTATAGAAATTGATAAACGGAATTTATGGTTAATCAAGTAGTATTATCACTTGGGGGTAATATTGGAAATGTTCGAAATTCAATCAATACAGCTATTCATCTTATTAGAAATAAATTAGGTGATGTAACTTTAATTTCCTCTAATTACACTACAAAAGCTTGGGGGCTTGAGAATCAACCTGATTTCTTAAACAAAGTAGTTGCAGTTCAAACCAACTTAAGTCCAAATGAAGTTCTTTCCGTTTGTTTACAGATTGAAAAAGAGCTGGGAAGAGATAGGAATAATCAAAAAAAATGGGCTGAAAGAGTGTTGGATATTGATGTGTTGTTTTACGAAGATGAAATTATTAACTCAAATGATTTAGTAATTCCTCACCCTTATCTGCATAAAAGGAATTTTGTTCTCTATCCCTTAGCTGAAATACTTCCATATTTTGTACACCCAATTTTAAGAAAAACTGTGCTAGAACTTAAAAAAGACTGTGTAGATAAGTTGCAAGTAATCAAAACTTTAGATTAAATATCATATATAATGTGAAATAGTTTTTTAAATTTAAAAAGTATTCACTATCATTGCAGTTGAAAAAGTTAACTAAAAACAGATTTTTAAAAGAATAATCCTATAAAGATGAAGAATCGAAATTCAAAATTAATAGCCCTAGTTGTTATTGCATCAGCTGTATTAATGGCTTGTAATCCATTAAATAAAATGGTTAAAAGACAAGGAGAAGTGAATTATGAACTTACTCCAAATCCAGTTGAAATGCATGGGGATACCATTGCAATAACGTTTACTGGAAGTTTTCCGGAAAAATATTTTAATAAAAAAGTTTCTGCGACTATTACTCCAGTATTGGTTTATGGTGAGAATTCCGAATCTTTTGAGCCTTTGAAGTTAAAAGGAGAAGTTTCTGAAGCAGAAGGAACTGTTATTAAGTATGAATCTGGAGGAAGTTTTTCTCATGCTGCTAAAATTCCTTATAAAGATGGAATGGAGGTTGCTACTGTAGAATTAAGAGTTGCTGGGGAGTATAAAGAAAAAACAAAAGATTTAGATCCTAGAAAAGTAGCTGATGGAACGATCATTACTCCTAAACTGGTAATGTCTTCTGATAAAGCTATTGTTGGTGCAGATAAATTTGTGAAATTTACCTTGGAAGATAATAATGTTGAGATTCATTATTTAGTGAGCAGTGCCGTAGTTAGACCTGGTGAGTTGAGTGATGATGATATCAAGGATTTGAAATCTAAGTTGAAAGGGTGGAATGAAGATGTGAAAATGGAGTTTAACAGTTTAGCTATTAGTGCTTACGCTTCTCCAGAAGGTGAATTGAGTAAAAATGAAAACTTGGCCAATGAAAGAGCTGAGTCTGCCGGTAAAGCGATTGAGTCTATTTTAAAGAGAGCAAAAATTGAGTTGCCTGAAACTGGTTTTACAACTGCGGCTGGTAAAGGAGAAGATTGGGCTGGTTTTAAATCAATGATGCAAGCATCAGATATTAAGGATAAAGAGTTAATCATCAGAGTCCTTGAAACATATCAAGATGGAGCTAAACGAGAAGAAGAAATTAAAAACTTAGCTGCTACCTATACTCAAGTTCAAAAGAAAGTTCTTCCAGAATTAAGAAGAGCTCAGTGTAATTTGGTAATGAAGCACCATAATTTAACTGATGATGAACTTAAAGCTTTAGTTGATACTAAAATTGATTCTTTAGATGTTGAGCAAATGTTATATGCTGCTACATTATATACTGATGAAGCTAAAAAAGAATCAATTTACAAAAGTGTTTCTTCTATTCATTCAGCTGATTGGAGAGGGCCAAACAATTTAGGATTCATTTATGTTTCTCAAAACAAGTTAGCTGATGCTAAAACTGAATTTGATAAGGCTAATGGTCTTTCAGCTAACAACCCAGTTGTTCAAAATAATTTAGGTGTTATTGAAAGATTAAATGGCAACTTAGATGCAGCTATGGAATATTATAACAATGCTTCTGGTGCAGGTGCTGAAGTTGCACAAAACAAAGGAATCATAAACATCATTAGAGGTGATTACGCTTCTGCTTCTTCTAATTATTCTGGAGTTAACTCATTTAATGCTGCTTTAGCAAAAATGTTAAATGGTGATAATTCAGTAGGATCGGTAATAGATGGATCTGATGATAAAGATGAAGCTTTATCTTATTACTTAAAAGCAATTGCTGGTGCAAGAAGTGGTGATAATGATATGTTGATTAACAACTTAAAAACAGCTACTTCAAAAGATGCAGCTTTAAAAGAAAAAGCAAAAGGAGATGCTGAATTCATTAAGTCTAGAGATAACGCTGATTTCCAATCTGCTGTTAACTAAAGCAAAAAAATAAGATTAAAAAAGCTCTTGAATTTCAAGAGCTTTTTTTATGGCTATAACTTTGATAGCTCTTAAGATTACTTCTTCTCCAAGATTTCTTAATTTATGATTTTAATCAAAAATGTCTTATCTTGCAATCTCTTAATTATTAATTAAAAAAAGTATTGTTATGAAAAAAGTATTGTTATCTGCCATCATGATAAGCTCTGTAGTAGCTCTTACTTCTTGTGGTTCAGATAAGTGCGAATGTACTATTGCAGGATCAACTTCAACTTATGAAGAAGATGATTTTGAGTCAGGAACTTTACAAGAAAATTGTACTATAGCTGATGAAATAGCTAAAAATGGCTCTTCGTCTGATGGTTGTTCAATGAAGTAATTTAGTTACTTTTAAAAAAAGCTACCAAGTGGTAGCTTTTTTTTTGATATGAAATCATTAAATCATATTATAAGGATTGCAGTAGGACTAGTATTCATCTTGTCTGGTTACGCCAAATTGTTTCCGGTAGAACCATTTGAGATAATTTTTGTTGATTTAGGTATCTCTAATTGGCTCTTTTCCCCTTTTTTAGCACGATTTATTATTGCTTTTGAAATATTTTTAGGGCTTTCAATAATATTCAATTATTGGCTAAAAAATATTATATATAAGATCGCGCTAGGCTCACTAGCAGTTTTCACTGCTTACTTGATATATATATTAATTATTAAAGGAAATGATGTGGATTGTGGTTGTTTCGGTAACCTTTTATCACTTACTCCAATAGTATCAATAATCAAGAATGTTGTTTTAATAGTAATGCTACTATTAATCAAAAGAAGATACCATACTAGTGGATTATGCTGGCTGCCTATACTGCTTTTGGCAATAGCATTTACCTCTACTTTTTTATTAAACAGAGTAGGCTTACAAAATGCACAAGGTATTGAATTGAACGAAAAGATTGATTATAGCGATTTACCACCATTATATAAAACGCAACAAAAAGTTAATTTTTCTGAAGGCAATAAATTAGTTGTTTTTTTAAGTGTAAAATGCCCTCATTGTGAAAGTGCTGCTCACAAACTACATTATTTACAAACTCAAAATAATATCAATAATATGTATGTTGTTTTAGCTTCTAAGGATGAGAAAAACATACAACCATTTTTTACCAAAACTAAATTAGATCTTCCATTCATATGGATTAATAATGATGATTTTTTTAAATATAGTGGAGGGAGGCTTCCCGCATTTGTTTATTTGGAAGATGGTGTACTTAAAAAGAAATGGACTGGAGAGTTTTTTAAAGTTGAAGAAATAGAGGAATTGATTAAGGATTAATTTTTCTGTACAAATCCCAAATTACTATACCAACACTTACTGATATGTTTAATGAATGCTTATTTCCATGTTGAGGGATTTCGATTACATGATTACTTAAATCGACCACTTCTTGTTCTACACCCTTCACTTCATTGCCAAATATTACTGCTAATTTTTCATTTTCATCCAACACAAATTCATTTAAAATGGTACTGTTTTCTGCTTGTTCAATCGAAATAATTTTATAGTTATTCTCCTTGAGTTCATTAATTGCTTTTAAGGTAGATTCAAAGTATTTCCATTCTACAGTTTCTGTAGCACCTAGGGCAGTTTTTTGAATTTCTCGATGTGGTGGCTTGGCAGTAATTCCACATAAATAAACAGCTTCAATTAAAAAGGCATCAGCTGTTCTAAAAACGGATCCGATATTATTTAAACTTCTAACATTATCCAGAACAATAATGATAGGCGTTTTATTAGCCGATTTAAATTCATCGACCGAAATACGATTTAGCTCCTCATTTTTTAGCTTCCTGTTCATAAATAATTATTAATAGTGGGGCAAATTTAAGTGTTTTTTTAGTCAATGAATTAAGTTTGTGATAAGCTTATTAATTTATTGAAATTGGCAAAAACAAAAGATAAAGAAACTCCTTTAATGAAACAATACAATAGTATTAAGGCGAAATATCCTGATGCAATGTTATTGTTTAGAATAGGAGACTTTTATGAGACTTTTGGACAGGATGCAATTAGGGCTGCTAATGTTTTAGGTATTACCCTAACAGCTCGTAACAATGGAGGTTCAAAATTAGAGCTTGCAGGATTTCCTCATCATTCATTGAACACCTATTTGCCTAAGCTAGTTAGGGCTGGAATGAGGGTGGCTATTTGTGACCAGCTTGAAGCTCCGAGTAAAGAAAAGAAAATTGTAAAACGTGGGGTTACTGAATTGGTTACACCAGGGGTTACATTAAATGATCAAATACTTGATCATAAGTCCAATAATTTTTTAGCTGCAGTTCATTTTGATAAAAATAAATGTGGTGTAGCCTTTTTGGATGTTTCTACGGGTGAGTTTTTAGTCGGAGAGGGAAGCATAGAATATATTGATAAATTACTTCATGGTTTTAAGCCTACTGAAGTACTGTTTCAACGGAATAAGCAAAAGCAATTTATTGAAAATTTTGGAGACCAGTTTTATACTTTTTGTTTAGATGATTGGGCTTTTACTGAAGATTTTGGAAATGAAATTTTACAAAAACAATTTGAAACAACGAGCTTAAAAGGCTTTGGTGTTGATGATTTTAATCATGCCATTTGTGCTGCAGGTGCTGCTTTACATTATTTATCAGATACCCAACACGACAAAACAAAACACATTACGGCTGTTGCTAGAATAGAAGAAGATAAATATGTTTGGTTGGATAGATTCACCATTCGAAATCTGGAATTGATTTATTCGCCTAATGAAAATGCTAAAACATTAATCGATGTGCTAGATCATACTATTTCTCCAATGGGTTCTCGATTATTGAAAAGATGGGTAGCACTTCCCCTAAAAGACATTCAACCTATAAATGACCGGTTAGATGCAGTTAGTGAATTTGTAAATAAAGGAGAGTTGTCTGAAAGCATATCAGCCAACATTAATGAAGTAGGTGATTTGGAACGTCTGATATCTAAAGTAGCTACTTCTCGGATAAATCCAAGGGAAGTGGTTCAGTTAAGGAGAGCTTTAACTGTGATAGACCCTATTAAGAGTTCCTGCTTATCATCAAAAAATGAAGCATTGAACAAGATAGGCGAACGTTTAAATCCTTGTGAAATTATTAGGGATAAGATAGAAAAAACGATTCAGGATGAGCCACCTGTTGCCGTGCAAAAAGGCGGTGTGATAAAAGAAGGTATAGCCAAAGAGTTGGATGAACTGCGTCAGATTTTAAATTCCGGGAAGGATGCCTTGGTCGAAATTCAAGAAAGGGAAATTGAAAATACAGGAATTCCCAGTTTAAAAATTGGCTTTAATAACGTATTTGGTTATTACATAGAGGTTAGAAATACTCATAAAGATAAAGTGCCTGAAGTCTGGCATAGAAAACAGACACTTACCCAAGCAGAAAGATACATCACTGAAGAATTAAAAGAATATGAATCTAAAATATTGGGTGCTGATGAAAAAATTCTTCAATTAGAAACACAACTGTTTAATGGTTTGGTGTTAGAATTAGCTGATTACATTGTTCCTATTCAATTGAATGCTGCTTTAATTGCTCAGTTAGATTGCTTGTTGTCTTT
>JBFIEB010000057.1:0-12294 GCA_041603555.1 Vicingaceae bacterium | reverse complement strand
TTTGGAGTAACTGGAGCGTTTGCTCTAGTTTCAAGCTCATCATCCTTATAATTAGGCACAAAATCACCATCCTTATCAAGTGGACAACCTTTTTCATCTACCTCCACTCCTGGTGGAGTCCATGGGCACTCATCAATAAAATCAATAACACCATCTCCATCTTCATCATCCAAATCGTAAGCCATATAATCAATATCTTCCTCAAATTCTTTAACTCCTTCTTTCCTTTTTTGATGACGTTCAAAATTATAACTTATTGAAAAAGAAGTCATTAAGAAGTTATCTTTTCCACCATTTGCAGTTTGATTGCCCAATCGAGCTCCTTCACTCTCTGAGGTAACATTATCAATTAGATCAGAAAAGGTAAAATGCAATGAAGTTCCTACAGTAAAGTCAATGTTTTCAGTCATGTGCATTTTTGCACCAATACCTAAAGGTATGGCAAAGGTTCTTTCAGGGTATTTACCATAATTATCGAAATTTGATTCTCTTAAATCAGTTTCAAAGAAGTAATCTCGCTGGATAACAATAGCATTTGCAGCATTCGGATCGGTTTCAGCTATATTTCTTATAGAGCCATCAGACCAATAGTTATATTCATTTCCATATTGATCGAATAAATCAGTTTTAGAGTGGAATTCTACAGATTCTATACCCAAAGAAATAAACGGACTTATTATTCTCTCTTCTTTTGGATGTTTTAACAACTGATCGAAATTATACATCAATGCAAAACCTCCAACCGTTATTTTTGACCTAAAGTTTAAATTTCTATTAATAGATCGCTCATTTGCACTTAGTGTTCCAAATAAAACATAGAATTTAACTGTTAAAAAGGAGTTTAGCTGTTGTCTTACGTGTAAATCATAACCAATGTTACTAATTAATGGATTCCCATAGTTAGCGTCAAGAATATCACCATAAAACTTAAACATCCCAACCCCTAAGCCAACTGAAGGACCATAAAACATTTCTTTAGGAGCTTCCTCTTTAGGTTGTTCTACTTCAGCAATAGAATCATTATCCTGAGCTACAATACTTGTAATACAGAGTAAGAATGCAAACCCTAAAAATGATAGTCTTTTTACCATAAAAGTCATAATCTATAACTGTTACGAAGATAATAAATTAAAGATACAAAAATTATTTGTACCATTTTTGGTTAGAAATCATCAATGCTTCCTGAACAGTAATCCTGGTGCCACTGTTATAAGCAGTTACGAATGCTGTTTTTACATTATTTCTAACTTTATTCCTCTTGTCTCTTGCAGCTTTGTACTCACCAAATGAGCCAACTAAATACTTAATCCAGCCTTCATGGTTTATAGTACTAACATTATCTTTAAGACTGAACCTGATAGCAAAATAGTTAGCTGGTACTTTTTGATGTCCAGCCCCTACCTGAACTTTATAGTTAATTCCATTTTCAGGGTTTGGTGTAGTCGTTACTTCTTTATTCGTAACAGGATCTTCTGCTGGTTCCTCTACTACTGGCTCTGCGACAGTAGGCTCTTCTTCCGCTGGCTCCTCTACTATTGGCTCTGTAACAGTAGACTCTTCTTCGGCTGGTTCTTCAACAACAGGTTCTTCCGCTAATGGCTCTGCTCTATCTAATTCAAAGCTAGAACCGTCAATATCATATTTACTCGTAACATCATTCTCTAAATAAGAAAAATGACCCCTAATGTTATGTGTTCCATTAGATGCTTCAGGGCTTGCCACTATATTGTAAGTTATAGTAAATTTATCATCTTTAGGTATTGCCATCCATAATACCTTAGCTTCATTTTCTCTAAATGAAAATACTCCACCCTTAGAATCGTCTTCCGTAGCTGTAAATCCAGCAGGAATTATTTCAGTAATCTTTGCAAACCCTTGAATTGCTTTTTTGTCTATCTCTAAGGACACTCTATACTTTCCTTCCTCAACATTTTCAATGGTTCTATTCCCTGTTATCGAAATTATTTCTATTGCTGGTTCTTCTGCTACTGGTTCCTCTACGGGTTCTTCTACTAGAGGTTCCTCAGCAGGTTCTTCTACAATTGGTTCTGTGCTAATAGTATCTTCTTCGGGAGGGTTTTCCGCAACTAATGGCTCACTTACAACCGAAAAAGTTGCAGCTGGTATATCTATATTTTTTCTTTCACTATCCGCTATAAAAGAAAACTTTCCACCAACCGTAAATTCTCCAGAGGTAGTTCCACTTGGCTTAACTTTATAGGAAATTGTAAATTCTTTTTCGGCAGGTAAAGCCATCCAAATAAACTTAACCTTATTATCTTTAAATGAGAAAGTCGCTCCTTTAGTATCAATAGGTTCCGCTGTAAATCCTTCAGGAAAAATCTGCTGAACTTTTGCAAATCCAGTTACATCATTTTTATTAATTGTGATTTCAACCACAGCTTCTGTTCCTTGGGCAATGGAGCTGGGAATTTTTTGAGTGACAGTTAAATCTCCTGTGAATATTAGTTGGTAAAAAAACAATCCAAGTACTTGGACTAATAGAATTAACTGTTTAATCATCTCATATCATTATTGTGCTATTGATCAAAATAAAAATCTATTAAAGTGTTAAGATCCTTAGCGGATAAATTATTTTCTCCTTCAAAGAAGCCATCAATGGCATTAGTTACTTCTTTTGCAGAGATGTAGTTATCTTTGTCTAAATCTAATTCCTGGAATTTTTCAGGAATAGTTATAGTTGTAGTCTCACTCTCATTAGCTGCTTGATATTGTTTTTGAATTTCTTCTACTTCCTCTTTTGATAAATCTTCTGCCTTAAAAATCCTGTATTCTGTTAAAACAGAATCTCGCATGATTTCTTTTTCTGCAAGCATTTCCTCAGTTAATGTAACGCCATCTATACTTACCTCTGATCCTGCTGCAGTATTCAGTTCTTTGTCTTTATAATCAGGCACACCATCCTTATCACCATCTAACGGACAACCTTTGTTGTCCACTGTTACTCCTTCCGGAGTTCCCTGACATAAATCTTTATGATCATAAACGCCATCTAAATCACTATCATCTTTATCTAAATCAGAAAAATCAAAATCTCTATACTTATCATTTTTATCAGATGAAGGAGCAAAATTATATTGCAAACTAAATGAGGTATAAAACAACTTATCATTTCCCCCATCTTTTACATTATCAATATAATCAGTCATGGTTAAAATATATGCTGCAGAAATTCTAGCCTCTAGATGTTTTGATAATTCAAACTTTAACCCAAATCTAATTGGAATAGTAAATGTTGTTTTAGGATAATTTGTAGTGCTATCAATCAATTCCGATTCATATTCATAATCTCTAACAAGAATTGTAGCGTTTGAATCTATACTAGTATTAGTTTGAATAGTATCTCTCAACGTTCCATCACTCCAATGATTATAGAATGTTCCATTTGCAGATAAATCTCCTTTTGGGTCAAACGCTAAATACCCAAAACCAATCGATAAATATGGAGAAAACAATGACGACTCATTAATTATTTTACCATTATCAAAATCTAATAATAGATTTAAATCAAAATTCGATATGCTGGTTTCAAAATTTAGAAAAACATTATCATCCAATTGACTTTTTGAAACTTTACCAAACATCCCATTTACTGAAACACCGAAAATACTGCCTATTTTTTTTTCTAAATAAAATCCATAAGCTGGTTTCCAGTAGGTAAACATATTTGCTCCTTCGGTCCCTTTAATATCTCCCATATAAGAAAGAGCTCCTATATGAGCTCCAATTGAAGGAACATACTTTAATCCGTCAGATTTTTTTTCTTGACCAACGGTCATTCCTATGATTAGGAAGGTAATTGCGGATAATGAGGTAATTTTTTTCATCTTGTTAAATTATTGCGTTAAGCAATAAAAATAAAACAAAAATTCGGAATACCGAACTTTAAAAGTGGTTATTAACACCTGTTAATAACTAGCTTGAAGACAAATCTAAAATATTAATAAAGCGAAAAAAGGAGAAGACGGTTTCACTTATAAACCAATAATTGTTGATAAAGTTGAAGAAATACTTTTGAGAAATATTATTTGAAAATGATAATACTACTTTTCGTCTGTTGATTTAAAAACCTTGAATTCAGTTTTAACAGAATCCTTTTTAATTGCCCTGATTTTCATCATTTCTTCCGTTATAGTAACGCCTTCTATATTAACTGAGGCCCCAAGTATTGTATTTGGCTCTTTGTCCTTATAATCAGGAACCCCATCCTTATCTCCATCGAGTGGACAACCCTCCTTGTTAACCTTAACACTATCTGGCGTATTTTGACACATATCTTTATTGTCAATTACCCCATCATTATCACTATCTTCATTGAATAAGCTAGAAAAATTTATTGTTCTAAATTTATCATTCTTATCCTCTCCCATAAAGCTATATTGCAATCCAATGGAAGTATAGAATAATTTATCTGTTCCTCCAACTGATACATTATCAATATAATCTGTAAGAGTAAAAATATAAGCCATAGCTATTTTTACATCTACTTTTCTTGATAATTTCAATTTTAATCCAAGCCACATTGGTATTGTAAGAGCAGATTTCGAATAGCTATTACCATTTCTGCCTTCCAATGGTGTTTCATACTCATAATCCCTAGCCACAATTACGGAAGATGTTTCTGCCCCAGGAGATGATTCAGCAACATTTCTAAAAGTACCATCACTCCAGTAATGATAAGTAATGCCATTCGATGATAAATCTCCTTTTGGGTCAAAAGCAAGATACCCTACTCCAAGGGAAATAAATGGTGAAAATAGTGATTCCCCATTATCAAGATCCAATAAAAAATTTAAATCAAAATTCATAATACTAGATTCGAAATTTAGAAAAACATTATTATCCACTTGACTTTTTGAAACCTTACCAAATATTCCATTTAGTGCAACGCCAAAATTAGTTCCCAATTTTTTTTCTAAATAAAATCCATAAGCCATACTCCCAAAACCAAAATAAGATCCACCACCATTCCCTCTTAAATCTCCTAAATAAGAAATGCTTCCAACATGGAGTCCAATTGAAGGTATATTTTTAACAACATCAGATTTTTCCTGACTGAATAATGCTCCTATAAAAAGGAAAATAATAATTGATAGTGAGACAATTTTTTTCATTCTAGCTTAGGGTTGCGATTTGAGGCACTAAAAATAAAATAAATATTCGAAATAACCAGTAATAAAGGAAGCTTTAATACTTGTTTATAAATCTCAAGCTAAGAAAGTGAAAAAACAATCTATTGATGTAAACAAATAATTCTCAGATTTTTCTAAAAATTAGGTTTCAGTAAATAACTACTATAGAAATCATCTATACATTTTACCGCATCATCAACAGAATCAACAAGAGTAAATAAATCAAGGTCTTTGGGGCTAATATTGTTTTCGGTTTTTAGAACCGTTTTTTCAATCCAGTCTACCAAACCCTCCCAATAACTTTTACCAACAAGTACTATTGGGAACTTCCCAACCTTTCCTGTTTGAATTAAAGTAATCGCTTCAAAAAGTTCATCAAAGGTTCCAAAACCGCCAGGCAAAGCAATAAATCCTTGGGAGTATTTTAAGAACATTACCTTTCGAACAAAAAAGTAATCAAAATCAATCGATTTATCAGAATCTATGTAATCGTTATTAGACTGCTCAAATGGAAGTTCTATGTTTAATCCTGCCGACCTACCTCCGGCTTCAAAAGCTCCTTTATTTCCAGCCTCCATAATTCCAGGCCCTCCTCCAGTGATAACACCATAGCCTTTTTCAGCTAATTTCGTTGCTATACTCTCTGCCATACCATAGTACTTGTTATCTGCTTTAGTACGAGCTGAACCAAATATAGAAACACAAGGACCTATTTTAGCCATCTTATCAAATCCTTCTACAAATTCAGCCATCACTTTAAAAATTATCCAAGAATCATTAGTCTTTATTTCGTTCCAATCTTTTTTCTTGAATTTACTCTTTATTTTTTTTTCATCTTCTGTCATATCATTATTATTTTAATTCTCCAGCCAAATACCTTGCAGTATAACTCTCTTTATTACGAATTATTTCTTCTGGAGTTCCTTCGGCTACTATTTCCCCTCCTTCATCACCTGCTCCAGGACCAATATCTACAACATGGTCAGCAACTTTAATAATATCCATATTATGTTCAATTATTAAAACTGTGTTGCCAAGATTAACCAATTTATTAATTACTTCTAAAAAGATCTTTATATCATCAAAATGTAGGCCAGTTGATGGTTCATCTAAAATATAAAAAGTTTTTCCTGTTTGCTTTTTAGATAATTCTGATGCTAATTTAACCCTTTGAGCTTCCCCTCCTGACAAAGTAGTTGATGGTTGCCCTAAACGTACATAACCTAATCCCACATCTTTTAGTGATTTTATTTTTTGAATTATTAAAGGAATATTTTCAAAAAACTCTACTGCTTGATTTATAGTTAAATCCAATACATCACTTATTGATTTCCCTTTATACCTAACTTCTAGAGTTTCCCTATTGTATCTTTTTGAATTACAATCTGTACACTCCACATAAACATCTGGTAAAAAATTCATTTCTATAGTTTTTACCCCAGCTCCTTTACATACTTCACACCTACCTCCTTTAACATTAAATGAAAACCTACCTGGCTTATATCCTCTAATTTTGGCATCAGGGAGGTTGCTGTACAATAATCTAATGTCAGTAAAAACCCCAGTATAAGTTGCTGGATTAGAACGCGGTGTTCTTCCTATTGGAGATTGATCTATACCTATTATTTTATCAATATTCTCCAAGCCATGAATTGATTCATATTCTAGTGGTTTCTTTACTGAATTATAGATGTGTTGATTTAAAATGGGGTATAATGTTTCGTTAATTAAGGTAGATTTTCCACTACCTGAAACACCTGTAATACAAGTTAGTTTACCTAAGGGTATTTTTAACTCAATGTTTTTTAAATTGTTTCCTTTCGAACCTTTTAGCTCAATAGATTTTCCTGTTCCTTGTCTTCGTTTTTCCGGAACTTTAATTTCAATTTTACCATTCAAATAATTAGCGGTATCAGTATTCTTTTTTAAAAATTTCATTGGTTCACCTACTGATACTATTTCACCACCAAAAAAACCAGCTTTAGGACCAATATCAATAATATAATCTGAAGAAAGCATTATTTCTTTATCATGTTCAACCACTATTATCGAATTACCAATATCTCTTAGTTCCTTTAGAGAAGTAATTAGTTTTTGATTGTCCCGTTGATGTAAACCAATGCTTGGTTCATCTAAAATATAAAGGACATTAACCAATTGTGAACCAATTTGAGTAGCCAATCGAATTCTTTGAGCCTCTCCTCCAGAAAGCGTTCTAGAACTTCTATTTAACGATAAATACGTTAACCCAACATCTAATAAAAATTTTAATCTCGTATTAATTTCTTTTAGTACTTCTTTTGCAATTATCCTTTGTTTTTCAGTAAGTTTTTTGGTTAAATTATTCACCCAAACATGAAGTGAAAGCAAATCCATATTAGCAATTTCTGCTATAGATTTACCATTAATTTTAAAATACAATGCTTCTTTTTTGAGCCTGCTCCCTTTACATGTTGGACACTCGGCTTTATTCATAAAGTTAGTAGCCCATCTACCAATAGATTTACTTTTGTTTTCATCAAATTGACGAATAATAATATTAACAATTCCTTCAAATTCTATGTTATAATCAGACACAATACCAGCAACCTCTTGCTTAATGGTAATTGATTCAGATGATCCATTCAATAAAAAATTAATAGCATCATCGGAAATTTCTTTTATAGGTGTATTTAAAGTAAAGCCAAATTTTCTACCAATCGCTTCTACCTGTTTAAAAGTCCAATTATTTTTATACTCACCTAATGGTACTATTCCGCCTTTTTTAATCGTTGAGTTTTTATTTGGAATGATTTTCCTCAAATCAATTTCAGAAACCACCCCTAAACCATTACAGTTCTTACATGCCCCATAAGGTGAATTAAACGAAAATAAATTGGGAGCTGGATCGTCATAAGAAATTCCTGTAGTAGGGCACATTAAATTTTTACTCAGTAAAGAATATTCATTTTTTGAAACATCAAATACCATTATGGATCCTTTACCGTATTTCATGGCAACCTTAACCGAGTCTGAAATTCGATTTTTGTCATTTTCATTAACTTTTATTTGATCAATTACAATCTCAATGTCATGCGTTTTATAACGATCTAATTTCATTCCCACAGAAATATTTATTAGCTCTCCATTAACTCGAGCTTTTATAAATCCTTGCTTTAATATTTGATTAAATAAATCTTGGTAATGTCCTTTTCTCCCTCTTACAACAGGAGCTAAAATGAGTAATTTCTGATCTTGATATTTTTGAATAATTAAATCCGTTATCTGTGAAACACTATGTTTAACCATCTTCTCACCTGTGTTATAAGAATAAGCTTCTGAAGCACGGGCAAATAATAGCCGGAAAAAATCATATACTTCTGTAATAGTACCAACGGTTGATCTCGGATTTTTACTTATTGTTTTTTGCTCTATGGATATAACTGGACTTAGCCCACTAATTTTATCGACATCTGGTCGTTCCATCGTTCCTAGGAAGTTTCGAGCATAAGCAGAAAATGTTTCCAAATATCTCCGCTGCCCTTCTGCATAAATTGTGTCAAATGCTAATGATGATTTACCACTTCCACTTACACCCGTCATTACAACAAGTTTATTTCTAGGAATTTTTACTGAAACATTTTTAAGGTTGTGAACTCTTGAGCCAACTACTTCAATAAATTCTTCATTATTATTAATCATCTAAAGATTTATTGGTATTCTTTTTGGAAATAACGAATAATATCCCGAAAATAATTAAGAAATAAACAACAAAAATAGCTGTATATAAATGACTCCAAACATTAATTCCAGATGCAATATACACTACCATTGCAGAAGAAAAAATAGAAATTAATGCTACAACTGCTGCAACTTGTTTTTCTGATAAACCAAGGTATGACAAATGGTGAGTTGTGTGGTCTTTACCTCCTACAAATGGTGAGTTTCCTTTACTTATTCTTTTAATAACAACAGTAGTTGTATCTACTATAGGGATAATAAAAGACAATAAAGGAATCAACAATTGTCTTGAAATTGAAAATTCTACTGTGGTAACTGGGTTCCATAAATAATTAATACTTAATGCTGCTAATAAAACTCCTAAGTATTGACTACCAGTATCTCCCATATACATTTTTGAAGGGTTCCAATTGAAAAATAAAAACCCTAATAAAGCAGCCAATAACCCAATTGTAATAGTCGTTCCTACACTATTTGTTTCATTATTAATTAACATTAAAAATAAAATAGTGAAACTGATAACAATAGAAACAATAGTGGTTATTCCATCCATATTATCAAGCATGTTTATAGAGTTCATTAATCCAACAACCCATAAAATAGTAAGCGAATAATTAAGTATATTGCTTTCAAATATATTGATATAATTGCCCGAGTAAATAAGGATTATTCCACATAAAATTTGAGTTAAAAATTTCAATACAGGTCGAGTATTATAAGCATCATCAGATAATCCCATTAAAAACCCTAATGATGTTGCTCCTACTATTCCTGTAAATCTAAAATCTATATTGCTGCCAGCATATGAAAAAATAAAAGAATGGAGAATAATTGACAACAAAAATATGATGTAAAAACTTAGTCCACCAAGGGCTGGTTTTACTTGATCACTCCATCTAATAACTGTCTCATCTTCATTTCTAATACCAAGTGTTTTAGCGAATCTTAGCATTATACTATTAATCAGTATCGAGAATAATAACGCTCCCAAAAAAAAGAATATATGTTTCCAAGAAAATAGGTGCATCTAATAAAATGGAGTTACATATTGGTTAAATTTTTGAGCTTGCTTATCTTTTTCCGATAATATAGGATTATCAATTCCCCAATTAATGTTCAAATTCTCATCATTCCATAATATAGCATCTTCTGACTCTTTATTATAAAAATTACTGCATTTATATGAGAAAATAGTGTTATCTTCTAGGGTCAAAAATCCATGGGCAAATCCTTCTGGAATATAAAACAACTTTTTATTAGCAGCCGATAATTCAATGGCAAAATGTTGCCCATAAGTTTTAGAATTTTTTCTTAAATCAACTGCAATATCTAATACACTTCCTTGTACCACTCTAATTAATTTTGCTTGAGAATATGGAGGTTTTTGAAAATGCAAACCTCTTAAAACACCTTTTTGAGATAAAGATTGATTGTCTTGTACAAACACATCTATTATTCCATTTTTTTTAAATTCATTCGTATTATAAGATTCAAAAAAATAGCCACGATCATCTTCAAAAACGTTAGGCTCAATAATAATTAGCCCCTCAATCTCTATATTAATAAATTTCATTGAAATTATTTTTTTCTTCCAAAAATACTACCCAAAAATCCCTTACTTTCTTTTGGCTCGTCTTCATAATATCCACCATAACCGTAACCATAGCCACCACCATAACCATAGCCACCACCATAACCATAACCATAACCGCCACCATAAGCGCTTCTACCATGGTCTACCGCATTTAAAATAATAGATAATTTACTTATCCCATTATCTAAAATTAACCTATCTAAATTATTCACAAAGTATTTTTTTGAATACTCATTTTTAAAAACATAAATAGGATAATCGGCTTTTTTTAAGATTTCCATTGCATCAGAAACTAATCCAATCGGAGGATTATCTATAATCACAAAATCATATTCTTTTTGCAAAGCCTTAATTATATTGTCCAATTCACCGTTAATAATCAATTCTGAAGGGTTTGGAGGAACAGGACCTGAAGTTATAAAATCTAGATTCTCCAATTCGCTATGATGAATACAATCTGCTATTTCTTTACTTTTTATTAATAAAGTACTCATCCCTACATTATTTTCAACACCAAAACCTAAATGAATCTTAGGTTTTCTCATGTCCAAATCCAATATCACTACCTTTTTTCCAGAATAAGCAATTATTCCAGCAATATTTATTGCGCAAAATGTTTTCCCCTCTCCAGATACAGTTGATGTAACTGCCAATAATTTTTTTCCATCGGTATCAGAAATAAATTGCATATTAGATCGAACTGCTCTAAACGATTCTGCAATGATAGATTTTGGATTTTTATTCACAACTAATTGAGAGACAGGAATATCATGTTTGTATTTTGGAACAATACCTAAAATACTTACATTCGAATGAGACTGTCTTATAATTTCATCAACAGATGAAATGGTATTTTTTAAAATATACTTCGTCAACAATAAAACTAAGCTTAATACCAACCCAATAATAAACCCGAAAAGAATAAAAACCTTTTTATTTGGGAAGACCGGAATAGACGGTATTAATGCCCTATCAAGTATTTTATGTTGAGTAACAAAACCAGCATCAGAAATAGAATACTCGGTTCTTTTCTCCATTAACAAAGTGAAAAACTTATCGTCAATAGAAAGAACTCTTTGTAATCGAGCGTACTCTAATTCTTGGGCAGGAACATTTAAAAATTTTCGTTCAACCTCCTCTATCTTAGATAAGATTTCAACTCTTTTTGTCGATAAATTATTTATGGATGAACTGATACTTTCATAAAGCACTTTTTTTTGTATATCAATTTTATGATTTAATAATCTCACCGCTTCACTATCTTTAGTTACTTCGAATTGTAAATTCTCATACTCTAGTAAAAGTTCTTTTAAGCTAGTAATTAAAGACATTATACCCCCTACATAATCCGTACCTGCCAAAATTGGCAATAAATCATATACATCGATGTCTTTACTTTTAGGGTTCTCTTTAATTGATTTTTGTATTTCTGACAATACTGATTTTTGTAAATCAATGTCTACTAATTCATTTTCTAATTTATTACTCCTATCAAAATAAATTGTAGAACGATCCAATGTGGAGTAATTTGTTCCTTCCTGAAACTCTTGAATTTTATTTTCTGAAGCTTTTACCTTGTTGTAGTATTTATCTAGCTGAAAATCAATAAATTGCAGTGCTTTTTTAGAACTCTTACTCCTTTCTTCTATATCGTAAGTAATATATTCATATGCAATTGCTGTAACAATGTCTTTTGCTTTTTCTGCATTGTTATCCTGAAAAGATATGTTTATTGTCTTAGCAGCATTATTTAAAGGAAAAACTGCCAACCTATCAATATACGCATTCGTAACATTTTCATAACTGTTAATCTTAAAAAAAAAGCTT
>JBFIEB010000056.1:0-12653 GCA_041603555.1 Vicingaceae bacterium | reverse complement strand
TACTTCTATTTTTAAGAAAAATCTGTTCACTTTTAATATCTTTAAAAGAAGTAATCCCAGCCCTTTCTCGTTTCTTATAATGGACAGAATTCAGCATTAAAGGAAGAATATCTTCACCTTTTCGTAAGGCTCCTAACAAATCCGTTTCTTCATTAGAAAAGAGACAGTTTTTAATTTTTCCATCCGCTGTGAGTCTTATTCTATTACAAGTTTTACAAAATGGGTTAGTTAAGGTACTAATTATTCCAAAACTGCCTTTATAGTTTTTTATTTTGAAATTAACAGCAGTATCATTTGGGCTAGGAAAAATTGATTCAACGTTTTCTTTGGAGTAATAAGTATTAATTTTATTAACCATTTGTTGCTGCGTAACTTTATTGTCCCAATTCCATTTATTGCCACCAAATGGCATAAACTCAATAAATCTTACAGAAATTTGTTTATTTTTTGTCCACTCAATAAAATCAATAATTTCATTTTCATTAACACCCTTAATTATCACGGCATTAACTTTCACTTTGAAACCTTGATCAATTAATAAATTTATGTTTGATAGTATCCTATCTCCATAATTTCTTCTAGATATCGTATTAATTTTATCTATTTTCAAGGAATCTAAACTTACATTAACTGCTTTGATTCCTGCTTTTTTAAAAACACCAATAAACTTATCTACCAATATTGCATTGGTCGTGATTGACAACTCTACTGGCAGTTTGCCTAGTGCTAAAATAAGCTCTTTGGCATTTTTTTTAATTAAAGGCTCTCCACCAGTTAAACGAATCTTTTTCACTCCTAAATCGACATAGAGTTTAGCTATGAACAATACTTCCTCTGATGTCATAAATTCCGATTTATCTCTCAATTCTATCCCTTCTTCTGGCATACAGTAAAAACATCTAAGGTTACATCTCTCAGTAAGCGATATTCTTAAGTAGTCATGCACTCGCCCAAATTGATCTACCATATGTTGTGGAAGTTTATCCATTAAAATCATCTAATTCTGTTCTAACAAGCTCTAATTCTTCTTCTGACAACAATTTTTGTGTCAATGGAAATATTGTATTATCCTCTCTAACAATATGCAATCTTAATAATTCAACTAGTTCTTTACCATTATGATAAGCCAAATCAAAGGTAACTGCCCTAGAATGATTATCTGGTAAACGGGATGCTAATCCTAATAAGTTAAAAGTAAGAGATGCCAGTTGAATAAACTTCACGTGGTCGTCTTCCATCAAATCAACTGCTGTTGATTTTTCAGCCCCTGGACTATGTTCACCAGATTCGATTAATTTTTTGCGTAAGATGGGAAATAAATGACGCTCTTCCTTTCTATTGTGTGGCAAAATGTGATTGTCAAAATATTGGAAAAAAGCATTGAATTTTTCGTTTATATCCTGTGTAAATAAGTACGAACTTTCATGGAATTCACCCAACGCTCCCTCAAATTTATCTGCTTGCTCTACCAGTTCATTATGCTCATTAATCATATTCTTTAATGAGCTGTCTAGATCATCGTATTCAATACCTTCAATCATCATGGCCTCTTTATCATAGGCGTCAGGTGGATCCATTGGAGAATTTTCTCCTAACTCATCATCTTTAAATACGTTTCTCTGTAAAGGATCTGTTTCTTTTAAATTTTTAATGATGGCTTTCCCTTCTTCATCAAGCCTAGCACCGGTTTTTGTGTCAATTATTTTCATCTGATAATTTAAGTGATTATTATTCTTTCAAGTAAATTTCGTCATCCATGGAAGTTAAGTATATGATATAAATCATATTATCAAATATTAAGCATCATCTTATATCTCTAAAAAGGGCTATGTTTCCATAGCCCCTTCAACTTTTACTAGTTAATAGTTTACTCAATCAATCTGTTTATTTATTCAACCTTCTTATCTTCTTTTTTAGCCAATTTTTCTGTAAAATTCGGCTTGATAATTATCATTGCCCATCCCCATCCACTATTCTGGTCAGTTCTACCTTGACCGTCATAATCAACAGTTCCTTTTAAGTAAGCCAATGTTTCTGTAGCCATCATCATTGAGTAACCACCTTTGAAAGCAACTCCCTTAGCTAAGTTGAATCCGAACGTGAAGTCTATCTCAGTTCCTAAACTTGCATTCATTGCTTGTAATTGGTTAACATCTGTAACTGGCGTTCCTGCAGCAATCGCAGCAGCATTATCTTTAGCCACTTTGTATCCATCAATAATCTCTTCTGGAGCAGAGAATAAATGCACATCAACTCCTACCCAGAATTTCTCATTCTTGTATTTCAACTTAAAGTAGATATCTTGTAACCCGACACTTCCAACATGGTTTCCTACGTAAAAGTAATCCATGTAGCCATTAAACTTGTGGTTCGTTCCATAGAATGGAGTAAACGCATGATTCACTGTTCTGTATGAGAATGAAGTATCTGTTTGGCTTTGTCCACTTAAGTACTCATACCCAGCAGTGATCCCAAATGTTTTGTGTGCTTGGTAAGAAATCTCAGCTGAATAATTCAATGCGCTGATCTCTTTGTTGTACTCCCCTTCGTTATCAACGAATTGAGTTGTACGGCTTCCCATTAATCCCATTTGAGAATAAACAGCTCCGTTAATTTTTAATTTGTTTTTCTCAAACGTTAATCTAGTTCCTAACGTTTGGCTATAGTTATCTTTATAGTATGCAACAGGTGTTGCTATGTTCGTGCTATCAAAATCTAACTGCTCATTACCATTGTTCAAGAACAATACGCTAGCTCCAAAATTTTCACCAAAATCGTTGTGTAACCATAAGTATTGTAATGCTTTATAGGTTCCTTTAGATGCTTCAGTACCGGCTAAGCTTGCCTTATCTTGGTTATAAGCTACCCCGAAATCAGCTTTGAACTTTTCCTTTTGGAATTTTAAGACTGCTGCATCATGGCTTCTTGCTTGTTGTGCCCAGCCCACTGCTCCAAAAATCCTTTGATCATCAAGTGATATCTCTTGGCGACCAAATTTGAATGAAAAATTCTCACTTAATAATGCCTGCCCCCAAGCTTCGTGAATACTTAAATACGAACCATCATTGTTTTGCTGTGCAGTCGTACTTATTAACTGGGGTTGAGATCCCCAAATGTGTACATCTTGTAATACTACTTTGAAGATGTAACCTTCAGTTTTATACCCAACATTTAAACGTGTACGTTGCTCAACGAAAGCGGCATGATCTTGAGCAGAATCTGCAACAGATTTATACCCATGTCTGTACTCAAATCGAGGTCTAATTTCCGCGTCTAAGCTAAATTGCCCGTAGGAATATACCCCCAACACCATTAAAATTACTGAACTAAGAATTCCCTTTTTCATGCTTTTAAGTTTTTAATTATTTATAGGGTAAAAGTAAAACACCCACATTGGGTCGATAATGAGATGAGTCACTCTTTAAAATGTTATTTGGCAAAGAATTTTGTGATATAGCTCATAAAAAAGAAAGGAGGTTAATTGCAGGGCAATTAACCTCCTTTACAGGAATCAACAAATACTGTGCTTAATGATTTTTAATATCCTTTCCTGGGAAATATGTAGTTGATTTTCGGATTTTCTTTTTGTTCCAATTCCAAATCACTAATTGGTAATCTCTCCAGATGTAATCGATTGGAGCAACTAAGAAGTGCATAAATCTTGTAAAAGGAATAATGGCAATTATAAAGAATGCCGATATGATATGTACTTGAACAAACCATGGCATCGCGTTCACTACATTTAAGTCTGGGTCAAATGCAAACACCGATCTTAAATAAGGTGTTAACGAACTAGCAAACCAAGTAGATCCCCATCTCGCAAAAAGTGCAATTCCCAATCCACTAACAATTTGGGTGAACAAAACAACATATACTAACATATCCATTTTATTGGCCACCACTGTTAATCGCTGCGTTGATAATCTTCTTTTTATTAGAAGAATTAAACCAAGTAATGCAGATAATCCAAAAGCGAAAGAAGATACTTCTAAGATTAATAATCTTACTGGGTCTCCATTAAATGCTATAAGCGTTTTAGGAAAAAGAAAGGCTGTTATGTGCCCTAAAAATATGACTAATATTCCCCAGTGAAAGGGTTGAGACCCCCAAAACAACTTCTTACCTTCCAAAAATTGGCTTGATAATGAGGACACTTTAAAGCCTTTACTTTTATATCTATAAATACTCCCAATAATAAATATGGCAAAAGCAACGTATGGAAAAACCGCAAACATCAAAGTGTTTAACGATCCAAGATTAGCCTCCAACCCTATCTTTAAACCATAAACGATAATTCCTGCTGCTACGAGCATCCCCGTAAATATTGCTGCATAATTATTTTTCTTTTCAGGTAGAGGACCATTCTCGGCTATAAGCTTCTGCGCATTTGAATAAGTTTTAAATATTGCGTAAGCAAATACAATCCCAATTATAACACACAAGTAAATGACTATATCAAGATATGGAGATGACATAAAATCTAATAATACCATTTTTTATATTTTTAAGTTTATTTTTAAATTAATTAACATGTACTACAATCCGGTAAAAAATTACTCAACGATTGCTCTATTTCTTTATCACCATAATCAATCCCTTCAAAATCAGTTTTAAGTACAATGAGCAACGCTTGAATCGCATTTTGGTAAATATTACCATCCTCGATATCTTCCAAAATAATTGCTTTTTGTTTTTTTCTCATTATTTTTTTTCGAAGCTCCATTCGACTTGATTTAAACTCCGCAAGCATTTTTTCAAGAGCCGGAATTACTGCTCTAACAGCTAACTCATCTACAAAATCTTTATCATTAGAAATAGCCATTAATTGAAGCACATGAGGTAAATTGTCTGCCAATTCTTCTTCACAATCGTGTCCAATCTTAGCTTGTTCTTTTTTCATATTTACTAAGAATTCTCCCCTAGTATAATCTTCACCAAACAATACATATCCGATATCTAAAAAACAAATAGCCTGTATATGAAAAGTAATTCCAAATATTTCCTCAACCTCGAATAAAGTTTTGTCCTTAATGTAATCTAAAAAACGCTCGAAACTTTTTGCAGCTTCAGGATATTTTTCATTCAACATCTGGTTACATTCCTTAACCTTATCTTGATACCCCTTTTTAGGGTACTTGAATAATTCTGATAATATGAAATAATGATAATTATTCATTTATAATCCTCTTGCTGGTTTTTCTTTAAACCCAAAGCCAGCCTCTCCTTTATGATCAGCAGTTGCTTCAAGCATTTCAATTGATTCTTCTCTATGTTCTGGCGGAATAACAAAACGCTCTTCAAAAGTTGCTAAAGAAGTTAATCTAAATATAGCATTAGCCATATGTGCATTAACTTTAGATTTTGCCATAAGTTCCTTCACTTCATCTTTAGGTAAGTCGCCAACTGTTTCATTTCTCCTATGTAATTTAACAGACATTAATTTATCGTAAACTTCTCTAACTTTTACGGTATCACCAGCTGTAAATAAAGAAGCCAAGTACTTCATAGGCATTCTATTTTGGTCAATTGTTGGAAACAAACCAGTTGCAGAACTTTCATAGATTCCATCCCCATCAACTTGGGCCATTCCCGGAAGCATAGGTGGTACATAAAATAAATTAGGTAATGTTCTAAACTCAGGGTGCAATGGAAGTGCTATACCCCATTCTTTTACAAATTTCCACACAGGTGAATCTTGAGCCGATTTTATTGTTGAATCATGTACTCCACTTGCTCTAGCAGCTTCAATTACTTTTGGATCATTAGGATCCAAATAAATATCCATTTGCTTCTGAACTAATTCGTTCTCTTCACAAGAAGCAATTTCTTCAATCCTATCTGCATCATATAACATTACGCCTAAGTATCTAATTCTACCAACACAAGAGTGCATACAGGCTGGAGCTTGACCAGATTCTAATCTTGGATAACAAAGGATACATTTTTCAGATTTTCCAGTATGCCAGTTATAGTATGATTTTTTATAAGGGCATGCTGTGACACACATTCTCCAAGCTCTACATCTGTCTTGGTTAATCAAAACAACACCATCCTCTCCTCTTTTATATAATGCACCTGAAGGGCAAGAACCGACACAAGCTGGATTCAAACAATGATTGCAGATTCGAGGAAGATACATGAAGGTCATTTTCTCTAGCTGAAACATAGCATCTTGTTCAGCAGGAGTTAAATCCTTAAAATTTGTATCGTTTCTTGCATAATCAGGTGTTCCACTTAAATCATCGTCCCAGTTAGGACCAGATTTTATATCTATTGGTTCCCCAGTAATCAAGGAAACTGCTCTACCAATTGGCTGGTCATCACCTTCTGGAGCTGTAAATAAATCTCCGTAGCGATATGCCCATGGATGATAGTAATCTTCCAATACAGGCATGTTTGGATTATGAAATATGTTCTTAAGTCCTTTTAGTTTTCCGGCTCCTTTCAATGAAACTGAATTACCATCTTTAACCCATCCACCTTTATAAATTTCTTGATCTTCCCATTTTGTAGGATAACCAGTACCAGGCTTCGTTTCCACGTTGTTCCACCACATATACTCGGCACCCCTTCTATCTGTCCACACATTTTTACAGGCTACTGAACAAGTATGACATCCGATACATTTATCGAGGTGAAATACCATTGAAACTTGAGCTCTTACATCCATAATAATCTATTTTATATTATTCTATTATCTTACTTTATTAATATTCAACTTTATCCATTCTGCGAACCAGAACATGCGTATCCCTGTTAACTCCAACTGGACCCCAATAGTTAAAGTGATAGGTGAATTGCCCATAACCACCACACATTAAGTTCGGTTTTAAATGGACTCTAGTAAAAGAATTATTCATTCCTCCTCTTCTTGGTTCTCCTTTTTTTCCTCTTCTTTCTTGAGATTTTGGAATATTGTATGTTCTTTCTACTGCATGATAAACAATACACACTCCTGATGGAATTCTAGCACTAACACAGGCTCTAGTTACGTAAGTACCATGGTCGTTATAAACTTCAACATGATCATTATCCTTAATTCCTAATTCTTCAGCATCCTTCTCACTTAACCAACACGGTTCTGCACCTCTTGACAGCGTTAACATTCTAAGTGTATCGCCATAAGTTGAGTGAATATGCCACTTACCGTGAGGGGTTAAACAATTTAACATTTTTGCTTTGCCATCATTCACGGTTTTTCTCAAATCACCGTAAGCTTCTGGAGTTGGAGAAGGTTTATATGTTGATAAATGTTCTCCAAATGCGATATAAGCATCATGGTCTAAATAAAAGTGCTGACGTCCAGTTAAGGTTCTCCATGGAACAAGCATATCTACGTTATATGTATAAGCTGCATAAGTTCTTCCATCGTGCATTAACCCAGACCATAACGGAGATGAATTATAACGTTTAGGTTGAGCTTGTAAATCACGGTATTCCATATCTACTTGTTTATACTCGGTTCCTAATTCACCTATTTCTGGCACACCAATTTTTTCTGACATTGTCTTATAAGCACGCTCAGTTAATTTACCATTGGTTAGGGTGGATAATTTTAACACAGCGTTAATTGCTTCAACATCATCTTTTAATGATGGATACTCAGTACCATCATCCCATTTAGTGATGTGTTGTCTATGATCTAGCATTTCATCATAAACATCAGCACACTCATAATGATTGCCGTGTGCACCTAATCCGTTTTCTGCAACTCCCGTTCCTAATGATATAAACTTCTCATAAATTTTGGTGTAGTCTCTTTCCTTAAAAACAATTTTGTGCATGGTTTCACCAGGAATTGGCTCACATTCTCCTTTACTCCAATCCAACAATCTTGGCTGTTTAACTTCATCCGAAGAATCATGAACTAACGGCTGATTAACCACATCCATCATTACATCTGGTAAGTATGTTTTAGCCATTTCGCTCATCTTTTTAGCTAACCCCTGAAATATTTGCCAATCTGATTTAGATTCCCAAACGGGAGGAATTGCCTCAGATAATGGGTGAATAAAAGAGTGCATATCTGTTGAGTTGATATCTGCTTTTTCATACCACGAAGCCGTTGGTAGCACAATATCAGAATAAAGAGCTGACGTGTCCATACGGAAATTAATATCAATTACTAAATCCATTTTACCTCTTGCACCCTCTTCTTTATAAGTTATATCTTTAACAATATCACCAGCAACTTCATCGGCAATTTTGTTGGTATGAGTTCCTAAGTAATGATCTAAGAAATACTCGTGTCCTTTTGCTGATGTTCCAATTGCATTACCCTTCCAGATAAACCAGTTTCTTGGAAAATTGATTTCTTCGTCTGGCTCAACTATTGAGTGTTTTAATTCTCCCGATTTTAATTGTTCAACAATGTGATTTCTCATCGCATCCTCCGTTGTATGACCAGCTGCTTGTGCATCTTTTACAATATCAAAGTTGTTTTTATTGTACTGTGGGTAATAAGGCATCCATCCATTTCGAACAGCTTTTACAGCCCAATCGGCTGTGTGCATATTGGCTAATTCATTATCTGGTGACGAGTTATAAAACTTTTGATTACCATCATATCTCCATTGACTCGAATTTATGTAGTGCCAAATTGGTCCTTGCTGTAGCCTTGGAGATGTACCCCAATCTTTAGAACTCATTATTGTTGCCCACGAATCCATTGGTGCTAATTTTTCTTGCCCAACATAATGATTCATTCCTCCACCATTTTTACCATTGCAGCCGGTAAGCATTTGAGTCATTATTGCGGCTCTATACATCAAATTTCCATGAAACCAGTGATTAATCGCGGCCCCCACAATTACCATACATTTACCTTCGGTAGATTCAGCTGTGCTAGCCCATTCTCTGGCTAATTGTATTACTTCATTTTTACTAATTCCAGTAAATATTTCTTGCCATGCAGGTGTATAAGCTTGGTCTTTATCATCGTACGATTTCGCAAACTCTCCTTCTAACCCTCTACCAACACCGTATTGTGACATAGTTAAATCGTAAATAGTTGTTACCGGAATTTTACCTCCATCGATGGTGTCAACATATTTTACCGGAACTCCTCGAAGTGCCTTTTTATCTAATCCAAATTCTTGAAATTCTACTTGTAAAACTTTTTCTTTTTTATCAATTAAGGTTAATTCTGGGTCGTAAGCCTTGTCCGTTTCTCCATCTTCATATTTCATATTCCAATTCCCTTTTTTCTCGTCCCATCTATGCCCCATACTTCCTTTTGGCATGGCTAATTTCCCGGTTTTAGAATCGAAGTTTAAAAATTTCCAATCTCCATGTGTGACGTCTTTGTATTGTTTTACACGATTGGCCCTCACCATTCTTCCAGGTTTATAATGACCATCCTCTTCATGCAATTCTACTAAGAATGGACAATCAGTATACCGTTTAACATAGTCAATAAAATAAGGAGTTTGTTTGTCTACATGAAACTCTTGTAAAACCACATGAGTGACAGCCATCCAAAATGCACCATCAGAACCAGCATGGGCGGGAATCCATTGGTCAGCATGTTTTGCAACCATACTGAAGTCTGGCGACATTACTACTGTTTTAGTTCCATTATGCCTTGCTTCTGAAAAGAAGTGAATATCTGGGGTTCTAGTCATTCCTAAATTTGCACCCATTGATACAATAAATTTTGACATGTACCAATCAGCACTTTCACAAACGTCCGTTTGCTCCCCCCAAATTTCTGGGTAAGCATTTGGTAAATCGCAATACCAATCATAGAAGCTTAAATTAATGGCTCCCATCAACTGTAAATATCTTGCACCAGAAGCATAACTTAACATACTTTTTGCTGGTATTGGTGCGAAACCTGTAATTCTATCTGAACCGTATTTTTGAATCACGTAGATATTAGCCGCAGTAATTAATTCTTCTAGTTCATCCCATTTAACTCTTCTAAAACCACCTTTACCTCTGGCTCTTTGATATCTTTTTCTTTTTGTAGAATCCGCTTGTAAATTTGCCCAAGCTTGAACTGGATCTCCTCCGCACTTTTCTTTTTCTTCCCTATAGAAATCTATTAAAGTTCCCCTAACTATTGGATATTTCACTCTTATAGGACTATATAGATACCATGAGTAAGAAATACCTCTTTGGCAACCCCTTGGCTCATAAGGTGGAACTTCTTTGTTAAACTGAGGATAATCTACTTGCTGAAGTTCCCATACAACAATACCATCTTTAACATGTATTGCCCAAGAACAACCACCCGTACAGTTTACTCCGTGAGTACTTCTAACAACTTTATCATATTGCCATCTGTTTCTGTAAAAGTCTTCCCATTTTCGTGTTTTGGGAGATATTATGTCTTCTATCCAACTCATATTATATAATTTATTTAAGTTCTTTTTAAATTAAGATTCTATTGAATCATTACCTTTTAATTGTCTGCTAAAAATGTCTTTTTTTGTAGATTCATTTTTTCTATTGCTCCAAAGAATACTCACTAATCCTAAAATAATAATTAGACCTAGAATTCCACCACCTGCCATTAATTTAAAACCTTTTCTTTGAGTCTGTGTTTGACTTATTTTATCTACATACTTAAAAAACCCTGATAATTGTCTAACCTCATCTTCTGTTAAAGGCTGATTTCCATAAGAATTTACCATGGCAGGAAAAGGAGGAGCACTTACGATACCAGATATTCCAGCATCTCCTAATCTTTCATAAACGTTAGTTAAATCTTTGGCCAACAAACCACCTACCATTAAATTATCATTAGTTACGTTATGACAAGAAATACAGGAAGGTCCACCATTTTTAAACCGCCTTTCACCTGTATATAATGCTTCTCCGATTTCAACATCTTCTTTAGAGTAAGCTATTGGTTCTGTGGGCTTAACCTCTTTTTTTGTTTCAGTAGAAGTAACCTCACCTCCACCATTTTCAGCATCCACATAATTTAAAATGGATATAATTTCATCATCAGACAAATCAGTAAATGGAATCATTGGAGATTTATTATACTCTTCGAAAATAGCTATAGCATCAGCATCGCCACTCGCTATCATTGCTTGAGAATCCTTAATCCAAGTTAACAACCATTCTCGGCTTCTCTTTTCATTAATCCCAGCTAGACCAGGTCCAACTAATCTTGTGGATCCAACACTATGGCAAGCCGAACATTTTGCCTTAAAAATCGCTCCTCCATCTTGAGCATTAATATTTATAGTTGAAATTAAACTTAAGGTAATTATAAATGATAGCTTCTTTGCAACTGATCTCATTATTTTGCTTTTTTAAGATTTATTATATCAATTGAATGGTTATTTTCTCGGAATAAAAGTAGAAGATGGTTGAGCTAGTAAATATGATTATCATCATATATGAAAAAGTTTGTTGTCATGTTTTAAATTTTGATATTAATTCCAGTGGTTTTTTTGTTAATTTCTACTAGGACAATTTTAGATGAAATCTGCAATAAGTAATATGACAATTATCATAGAATATAACTTCTTCTTAAAATAAATTTGCGTTTGAAACCTATATATAATGAATAGTGCAATGTCTCTTGAAAATATTCCAGCATTAAGTGAAGCTAAATTATGTTCAGAAATCATAAAGCTGAAACAGAAAAAAAATGTCATATTTTTGGCTCATTTTTATCAAGAACCATTTATTCAGGATATTTCAGATTATGTCGGGGATAGCTTAGGATTGTCACAACAAGCTGCTGGAACCAAGTCTGATATTATACTTTTTTTAGGCGTTCACTTTATGGCGGAAACCGCGAAAATTATTAATCCTTCTAAAAAAGTAATAATTCCAGATTTAGAGGCTTCCTGCTCACTCGCTGAATCATGCACTCCAGGAGAGTTTAAAAAATTTATTGCTCAACACCCTGACCATGTGGTTATCACTTATATAAATTGTTCAGCGGAAATAAAGGCAATGAGTGATATTATTTGTACATCTTCTAACGCAGAAAAAATTATTAATTCGGTTCCAAAAAACAAACCTATTATTTTCGCCCCCGATAAAAATTTAGGAAAATACTTAATCAAAAAAACAGGGCGTAATTTAGTTTTGTGGGATGGTGTATGTATTGTACATGAAGCCTTTTCACTTGATAAAATATTAAAGTTACACAGTGATTATCCAACAGCAAAATTTATTGCGCATCCCGAATCTAATCCAGAAATACTCAAAATAGCTTCCTATATAGGTTCAACTTCAGGGATGATTAATTACGTTAAGGAGAGCTCTGATATGGAATATATCGTGGCAACCGAAGCCGGGATTCTGCATCAAATGCAAAAAGAAGTCCCACAAAAGATTCTTATTCCTGCTCCCACAAAAGATGCGAATGATTGTAATTGCAGCGAATGTGCATTCATGAAAATGAATACTCTTGAAAAAATCTATAACTGTTTAAAAAATGAAAAACCAGAGGTTGATGTTCCAGAAAATATTAGAAAAAAAGCACTGATTCCAATTCAACGAATGCTCAAGTTATCTGAATAGGTAATTATGAATGATTTCGATTTTCTAATAATTGGTTCTGGAATAGCGGGGTTGACTTATGCTCTAAAAATCTCAAATGAATTACCAAAAGTGAAGATCGCAATTGTAACTAAAGCAGATAAAAAAGAGTCAAATACAAAATATGCCCAAGGAGGAATAGC
>JBFIEB010000055.1:0-12854 GCA_041603555.1 Vicingaceae bacterium | reverse complement strand
TTTTCATTCCTCATTACAGGAAAAGATTTTGGTGGCATAAACTTTACTTGCCTGGTAATCGGCTGACTGGTTGTTGCCCAGTTATCTCCTTTGTCAGAGGTAAATACTTCCATATTATCTTGGCGATTATCATTAGGAATAGCAATTACCATGTCTTTGCCTTCTTTTATTTTGACTGGCTTACCACTTATAGTAGTGGCATCAACTTTTATCATTCCCCCACTTTCTAATAAGGCATCGTTGCTTTTGGTAAGTAAACTTGAGGAGATAAAATCTTTGTATGCTAAGGATTCTGTTAATTCAAATTTTACATTTTCTTTTACAGGTGTTCCATCTTCATATGTAAAGGTGTTAGCTTGCACTAAAATTTTAACACCTTTGTTTCCTTTAAGCAATTTTTCTTCATTGGGTTTAATAATATGGACACTTGTTTTATTGGGATTCAACGCCTCCTCCAACTCTTCAATGTTATCGAAACGATAGGTAGTTAAGGTTACCTCAACCCTTCGATTGGCCATCATGTTTTTATCATTCACATTAGGCTTTTCAGGATCTAGCTCCCCTTTATAGGTAAACACAATTAATTTTTCGTTAATGCCTTTTTGAATTAAATATTTTTTGACTTCAGTGGCTCTTCTATTCGATAAGCCATTGTTGTAATCGATGTTCCCTCTGCTGTCGGTATGTCCTTCAATGGTGACTTCATAATCGAGCTTATTTGGGTGTTCTTTTAAAAATTGATCCAACTCTTTTTTTGCTGCTTTGGTTAGATCGTGTTTAGCTGTATTAAATAGTACAGTCGTTTTTTTTGTGGTTGTTTTTGCTTGTACTGCTAAGCTAAAGCAAGTGGCTACAACCAATAGGATAATTAGTTTTTTCATAGCGTAGGTGTTTTAAGGATTTATAAGAACTTTAAATAAAGAACAGTAAAAACTCTTTCTTTATTGTTCAACTACAACTATGAGTTTCAGAAATTGAAATAAGATAAGGGAGAAATAAAGCAAATTAATTGACAGGTGTTACAATGCCATCGTTCTGAACCTGTAACACTAATATTTCATGTAAAGTCAGCTGCCAAACCATGCAAAACGAACCGATAAGCAGCGCTAAAAGTAGTTTCTGGCACCATAGGATGTTTATTATTACAATCCTAAATGAGCTGGAGTACCTAATAATTGAGCAGTATAAATTTCTATTGTCTCATCTAATTGTAAAGAGTTAGATGCTCTTACAAAATCGTTTGCCTTTAAAAACAGTTGATAAAATGGAGTAAACAATTCTATAGCTGATCTTAAATCCAACACATTCGTCCACTTATTTGGAAAATTAATATGCCCAAATTGGTCTTCAGTAATCATGCTTAAATTCTTTTTTTATAAATAAGGTAAACGAAATAAATAGCCAATGCACTAAATAAATGCTTAATAGTATGCCCACTGATTATGCCTAAAAACTCAAAGACTTGAGTATCAAAATGTTCAAACAGTTTTGCTACAGTATAGGCACCAAAAGCAAAGCCTATTTGTTTGGTATATAATTCATGGTTTTTATAAAAAATTAAAATCAAGGGCACAGCCACTACAGGAAAATATTGAACAAAAGCATACAAACGTAAATCTCCACACCCTGTTAATTCAGTATAATACCAATAAAAAATGCTATAAATACCAACAACTAAAAGTGTGTAAAAACACCATGAACCTAACCTCCTATCTACATAATCGTAAATGATATTGGCAAAAAAAGCAGTAAAAACCAGCGTCATGGGTAAGCGATCAAAGATTAACGAAAAATTACTCGGTGTATAATGGTACATAGCCGAACCAATTCCAGTAAAAAAAACGCCTACAAACAACACAAAAGTCATTAAGAATAATGCCATCGTTTGTTTCCGGTAGCTCTTACGTGCTACACGTATTCCCATAAAACCAATAATTAAAAAAGGAAGATTACTGATTACATCCATAAAATGTTGAATTCCTAAAAAGGAACGACAATCAGAAAACCGATGATAGGCTAAATCTTGTGCTATTGGATCAAGAAAATACAATGCAATAGCCGTAATAGCAAAAACAGCTATCAACACAAATCCTCTATAATATCTATTTACTATTGTCATTTGGTTTTCTCCATTTCGGTTATCATTTTGTAGGACATATAACCCAACAACAAAGCTACAATTCCTATTGCCCCCCACATCCACAAAGTAGAAGTAATTACCCTCTTTTTTGTTTGATATTTAATAGGCTCCACCTTTCCTGTTTCTAACACTTGTATATCCTTTCCTATCCGATTTTTAAATACCTGAATGTCATAATGTGGTTTTGCTTTAACATCATTATTCTCAAAAACCAATTTATAATTATTATCAGATTCTAAATGGGCAATCAAATAACGATTAAGTTGGTAAGGTATTAATTCTACCTGTTCAAGAGGTGGATTATCTTCATTTTCTATCACAATATAAAATTCCTTATAGGGAAAATCGGATTGATAAATCGTTAACTCGTCATTAGAATTAAGGCTAATGTTTTCCAAAACATCAAAATACACCCTTCCTTTTTTATCTTCATATTTTAAACATATTTTGGCACGCCTAAAATAATATGTTGGCTTATCAACCTTAAAAACAAACTTATCAAAGTATGGAGTTTCCTTAAAATTAACTTTAATATAAGTTTGTTTCGTTTCAGCACTATCAAATCGTGCAAGTACTGGTGAATCCAATTGCTTAAACTTTCCTTCCTCTTGGTAGGTGTCGTAATAGCCAATTTTCATTACGTTAATAGGCATACTAAACCAATCATAAATAATTATTCTGTAATACTTATAATCAGTGTAAGGGAAATTTAGACTTTTTACTTCGGAAGTGGTTATGCTTCCATCAGCCGAATGAAACAAGTAATTTTCTTTAATGGTATACCAATTCATATAATCATCGCTTGCAGCCAACTCCAAGTGTTTTCTAACATCAAAATTCTTAATCTGCAACTGAATATTATTAATGGTATCCTTGTTTTCATTTTCTACCACCAAAACAGTAGCTCCATTTCTCCACCTCAACTTTTCAATAATTTGATACTCTTTAAATACTCTTTTAGTAACAGAAAATGGTTCTTTTTCAATAAAGTAAGGGATTTCTTTTCCTGTGGCATCTTTTATTCTGATGTCAGCAAAAGAGGTATTGAGTTTAGCCATGATATTGGGTTTTAGATCAATTTTATAAAACCCTGCCGTATCGTTGTGTTCTATACTTGATTGAAACTGATAGCCTTGACTAAATAGGCTACCAGTAACAAACAAACAAACAACTATAAATAGTACTTTCCTCATGACTTTATTTATTATCTGAATGATTATCTAAAATCAAATTCTTTAATTTTTGATACATAAATGAGATAACAAGTAATAACACGCCCAACAAGATAAACGCTACTATTTTACCTGCTTCTGACGCTCCTTTAATGTCAAACAAAAACAGTTTAAACAACACTACACTAAAAATGGTTAATGAGATGATTCTAAACGTTCGGTACTTATATTTCATGCCTACCATCATCATTACGAATGAGCTAATTCCCCATATGATTGGATACCCAATTTTTACGGTTTGCTTATTAATAAAATGAGCATTATCTGCTAGTTGATCAAAAAACAACAACATCGTTTGGTGATTCAATTGTATACTTGCGATAACTAAGGCAAGTAAAGACAAGCCCCAAACGGTAGCCATTCCAAAATCAGACCTCAGATCATACCATTTTCTAACTTGCTTAAAGAATTGAAAACCAAGAATTAAGATCAACCCTAAGTTGACATACTGCATAGCAAAATATCCAAAATGAACCTTGCCTATCAAATAATCATCTCTTAAAACTTGCTCAAATCCATTAAACAAAGGATAGGTGAATAAAGCAATTAAGGAAGTAATACCAATCCAATTTTCTAAGAGAACATTCCCCGTTTTTTTAGCATACATCCACAAGCCCAATAAGAACAAATAAGTATATCCCAAAATGCTTATCGCTGATAAAGCTGGGTAATTTAATCGGTCTCCTATCTGGAAGCCAATTTCTATTACTCCAATGAGGTAAGCAAAAGAAGCTACGATTATCCTTGTCATATTCTTAATAAACTGAACATTAATACCAGGCAAAATAGTTTCCTCTTTTTCTCTTTTTAGCAAGAAGCCATAAGCCACCAATCCAAGTATGCTAAATATAGTGGTAACGAATCCTTTATTGGCTATTATTGCTAAAGAGCTTGTCCCGTAATCAAAATAGATTTGTTGCCAGTCCATCAATAGACTAATAACCATTAATCCTAAAATTACCAAGGAACTGAATTTCATAAATTTGATGTTTGACTTTTGTCCTAACCATAGCAACAGTACCATCTCAGTTGTCCAGAATAAAGTGATGTAGTTGCCTGATAGTTGAACTGGAGCAGCTAAACTCACAAAGGTTAAGACCATTCCTATTAATAAGAATATGAGAGATTTATCCACCTTGTTCCGCTTAAATAATGGAAAGGCAAATAGTAAGTTGTACACGCCTAATCCAACGGTAAATAATCCCTGTAAATTTTTATGACCAGATAAAAACAAGACAGACATCCCAGCAGCATAGAATAAAGCTGTAGTAGTTAGCATTAATCCAAACTCATATCCTCTAAATTTTCGTTGTTCTTTTACATTATTAACAATGTGCATAAAGAAGAAAATCACGTAAAAGAGTGCTGCAAAAATGAATCCACCTTGGTAAGGTGGATTAACACCATCAACGATTTTAGAAACAAACCAACTACCATAGATTGTTACCGTAAATACAAAGGATAATATATTGACCACATTCCATTTTTTAAAATAAGCCAGCACCAGCATTCCAACATTTACTATTGCTAAATAAGTGAACAACACTTGGTAATTTCCACTTCCATTACTTACCATTAGTGGTGTAGAAAAAGCTCCAATCAATCCTAAAATGGCAAGCTCCTTTCTATCATAACTTATAGATAACAAGACTGAAAAAGCGGTTATTAACACCATTAATCCGAATGCAACAGGCTGGCTGAATAATTGGTAATCGTGAAAACCAATGGATATAGTATAGTAAAACACTGCCATGGCCCCACCCACTAAAACGGAACTAAACGCAGTATATGATTTTCTAATTTTATGTGCTAAAAATGTTAATACCCCTCCAGATAAAATACCTATTGCTACCCTACCTACTTCATTAATCCAATTCTTATCAATAGCATATCTTACAAAATAAGCGATACCTAAAACTAATATTCCTATACCAATTTTATTAATCAGGTTTTCCCCAATAAATTTTTCCCAATCTCTTTTTTTCTTTTTGGGCTTTACAATAGCTGCTTGTTTTGGCTTTACAGCTATTGGTGTGATTTTCTTTTCAGGAGTAATAGGCTGAATCACTTCCGTAACTTTTTCTTCTACCACTTGTTGTTTCTTTTCCTCTTCTTCTGGAAGGGCCTCCATTAAGGTAAGTAAACTCTCATTTATAGTTACCGGGTCTTCTTCAGTAATTGAGCCTTCTTTCTTTTTCTTTTCTACATCCAGTTTATCAATTTTAATGTTGAGCGAATTAATTTTATTAATAACCTCTTTAATTAAACTGCCTGTAGAAACTTTAAACCAAACCAATAAAATAACTGGTACAGCCAAAATTGCAAGTAATAATAAAATGATGATCGCTTCCATAAATTTGTTTTTAAAATTCTAAACAAACATATGGAGATGGATAAAGTCAGGCAAACTTAAAAATGATTATTACTGACTTTAAAAGGTGTGTTAATATTTGTTAAAACTCTTTTATATAAAGAGTTTTAACTATTGAAATACTGATTTTATTATTTATAAAATTAGAATTTAATTCCTAATTTTTTAAAGATAAAATGCATCAGCCATGCTGGCCCAATTAATAGGAATTGGATGTCCTCAAAAAACGATGGTTTAGCTCCTTCTATTTTATGACCAATAAATTGAACAATCCAGGCAAGAACAAATAATGCTAATGATATTTGCCACAATTCGAATCCAAATGGCTGTACTGAGGCAATTTTTGCTACTCCAAACAAGCACCAAATACACCACAACATTATTCCAAACATCATCATTATTGAAAGCCTCATGTAAAAAAGTAGTGCTAAAAGAACTACTACCGTTCCAAAGTGTATATAAGGCATTAATTTGTTAGGCAATATATCAAACCAAGACAACAAAAAATTATGAGGAATGCTAGCTAACAAGCCAACTACACTAAAAAATATAATTGGAACTCATACCCAGTGAATTGCCTTATTTGTTTTGTTTTGATGACTTACCCCATAATTATCTAACCAATTTTGTAAGGTTCTCATAATTTTATTTTTTTATAAATACATCAATGTTGTTATTATAGTTTTGGTAACCCCATAATATCGGGACATCACTATGATCAGCTCCATATATAATATGTTTCTCTTTGTAGCTTCCTTGATAATTATTATACACTACTTGCCCGTGAGTTGTCATGCTGTTTTTCTTATCCTGATCCCCATGTATCCACATAAAAGGCTGAGTTACTTTTTTTATTTCCTCTGCATTATCAATTTTTAAGCTTGTTACAAAAGAAGCAGGTAAAGCTAGTACGGCACCATCTTGAACCATAACCGCTGCAGAAGCAAATGGAGCTTCTAAAATAAGTTTAGCTGGATCCATAGAACGAGGATTAGCCGCTAATTCACATGCTGGAGCAGTACCCAAACTAAATCCATACATCACAAGCCTGTCATTAGTTAATCCACTTCCTTTTAACCAACTTAAAGCCGTATTCACATCAGTATACATTCCCTCTTCTGATGGTTCACCACCACTCATTCCATAACCTCTATAATCTATCATTAACACTCCATAGTTATTTTTACCTCCGGTATGAGCCAATAATTTTGCTCGTTGCCAATAAAAATCCATGTGAGATTTGTTACCATGACAATACATTATTACAGTATCAGTATTAATCGTGTTTAAGTCTCCAATATATATGGCATAAATTGTTACTGGAGAAGACTCTGATGCCATTTGAGAGCTCAACGTAAAAATTGAAACTAAATTTGATGGAATATTATAGGATGCATCCAAAACAAAATCGTTTTCACCAGTATAGTTATCTAATTGATACTCCGTTATTTTATCAGCATTGTATAAATTATCATCTAATTTAAAACAGCTCGAAAGCGTAGTACATATTATTATTAATATATATATCTTTTTCATATCTTAAAATTTTCTAGTAAATGTGAAATAAATTCCAACTGCTCCTTTCCCTCCTATCCCTTTGTAATCAACAACATTTGGTTTGGTATCTACATTGGGAACTAAGTATTTTGTTTCAAAATTGTAGTTCCATTTGCTTCTAACATAAGTGTAACCAATATGTGGATTATACAACCATCTGTTTTCTTGTGGTTCATCGTGTGCTCTTTTACTAGCCAATTCGAACCAGTTTGATACCCCTAAATAAACAAAACTCTTTTTAGGTTTAAATTCCCAATAAGCATTTAGGTCTACTTCTGGCCAAAATTTAAAATTCCCCTCATAAGTATCATATGCGAAATTAGCAACAGGATTTACCGATAAGCCAAATTTTGAACTATCGGAATGATAGAGGTTGTAACAAACACCAATATCTGTTTGAATTACACCATACAACATAGCAGTGGTATGAACCCCGCCAAAGGCGGTTACATCATCAGACACCCCATGAGCGTAAGACAAGGAAGTTAAAGGCATTGGAATGACTGTTCCGGCAAAACCCATTGAAGGACCACCTAAGTTAGCGCTCACTTGTCGTTCTCCTTTTTCTAATGGTCTCACAATGCGAGATGGAGCGCAGGAATGAAAAAGTAGTATAACTGTTATAATTCCTACAAGTTTTAAAAGTTTGTTTGTTTTCATTTTATTTAAAATTTGAGTCAATGTACACTTATTTTTTTCGAAGTTTTCAAATTAATTTTTTTTATACTTAAAAATATTTTTTCTCGTCTCCTTTTGTTGCTTAGTATCAAAATCAATAATATCATAAGTTTTTGTTTTAGTTAAATTCGAAGCAAACATAGTTTCCCTCTAAAAAATTAACAAACGTTAACACAACACATACTGACTTTAATATTTTTGTTTATATTAAATATAAGTCAATATTTATAGTAGTTTTGAATAAATAATTACTGACTTTTAATTATGGATAAATTACAAGAATTAATCAACACTTTATCGGAAGACGATAAAAAAGAATTTAGAATCTTCATCAATCGTCAGAAAAGCAAGAAGAACCGAAAAGATTTAGATTTGTTTGAACTAATAGCTGATGACGTAGATGCCAAAGTTATTCAAGCCAAACTTTATAAAACTCCAAACAAAGTTGCTTATCATACACTTAGAAAAAGGCTCCTAAAACACCTTACTGATTTTATAGTGCTTAAACAAATTGATGATGACACCACATCAACCTCTTCCATTACTGGTTTAATTGCTCTAGCTACTTATTTATTTAAAAATAAAAGTGAAGAATTTGCTTGGCGTACGCTTTCCAAGGCAGAGCAAACAGCTATAGACAATGAGCATTACGAATTACTAAATGACATTTATCAACTACAAATAAATAAATCTGATAGTGATTTTGCTCCAGATATTAATAAGATTTATAAAAAATGGGAATCCAACAAAGTGCTAGTAGACGAAAATGAAAGAACAAACATTGCCTATAATTTTATAAAAAAAGAGATTAATGAAATTATTTTAAAGGGTGAGGTAAAGGATGTTAGAGGAATTATTGACGAACTATTGGTGAAATATGAATTAAACGATACTGTATTTAATCGTCCAGAAATATTGTACAAGGTACTAGAACTAACTAGAAAGGTGATGCTTTCAAGAAAAGATTTTTACAATTTCGAACCATATATTATTAAAATGTATGAAGAGCTTGTTGCTAAACATGGCTTTTCTAAAAAAAATCATTTCTATAAAATTCATATCCAATATATGATTGGTCACATTCTCTATCGGAATAGAAAATTTATAGCATCTAACACTTATTTAGATAAAATGCTGAAAAGTATGTTAGAGTATAATAAAGCATATTATAAACAGTTCTACCCAAAACATTTAATGCTGTCTGCAGCCAATTTTGCATTTATGAATAAAAATGACAAAGCAATTGAGTTGCTTGATGATATTGAAACAGTCATATACAATAAGCTAACATTAGAGGATCAATTAAACATAAAATTGAACCTAGCGGTTTATTATGGCTACGGTGAGCATTACAAAAAATGCAACTTTATATTACAAACTCTCAATCACTCAGATAATTGGTTAATGAAAAAAATGGGCGTTGAATGGGTAATGAAAAAAAATATGATAGAAATAATGATACAGTACGAATTGGAAAACTATGAAATATCATTAAATCGAATCAGATCGTTTGAACGGAATTTCGCTGAATTATTTAATCATCCTCTTTACGGAAGAGCCAATCAATTTATCCAGACTCTTAAAACAATTATTACTAACCCTCTACTATTAAAAGATAGTGTTTTCGTAGAAAAAGTAAAGTCGACTTTGGTAAAACCTGATGCAGCAACAGAAGATTTACAGGCAATGACTTTCTATGCCTGGTTAAAGGCAAAAATGCTGAATCAATCTTTCTATGATGTTTTACTTGGTATTGCAAATGCCAAATATGAAACCAATTAAAATGTTAATTTTGAATAATGCTTAATACGCTACTTTTCATAACATTTAGATGGCTTGATCTAATCGATATTTTATTGGTCGCCATCATTATGTTCCAACTTTATAAGTTAGTTAAAGGAACTGTTGCTATTCGCATTTTTCTTGGAATATTAGCCATCTACCTTTTCTGGAAAATTGTTGAAGCACTGCAAATGGAGCTTTTAAGTGAAATTTTAGGCCAGTTTATCGGTGTAGGTGTTTTAGCATTAATTATTGTATTTCAGCAGGAAATAAGACGATTTTTATTGTTAATTGGTAACAACAGTTTTTTTTCTGGAAAAAGGAGTAGTAAACTAATAAAGCTTATTAGTCCTAAGGATTCTGGAAAAGAAAAACTTGATGTAGATCAAATTATTATTGCATCCAAAAACTTATCCAAGAGCAAAACTGGTGCTTTAATAATTATAGATTTAGAATCAGAATTAAAGTACTATTCTAATACTGGTGAGAAAATTAATTCAGCATTATCCTCTGCTATGTTAGAATCTATCTTTTTCAAAAACAGTCCACTTCATGATGGCGGAGCAATCATTGAAAATAATACGATAATAGCTGCTCGCTGTATTTTACCGGTTTCAGAAAATCAAGAATTTCCTGATCACTTTGGGCTAAGGCACAGAGCTGCTGCTGGAATAACTGAAACTTCTCGCTCTGTTGGGGTTATTATTTCAGAAGAAAATGGAAAAATATCGATAGCCAAAAAAGGAAGAATAAATTATAACATCACAATTGAAGAACTTGACGAAATCTTAAAATCAGAAGCAAAATAAGGATTAATTTACATTGTTAATTCCCGATAAACAACTAATTTAGAAGCCCTAAAACATCAAATTTTATGAAGACCAAAAATTATGCTCAAGGTAAATGGATAGAAGGAGAAGGAGATGGAAAGCCTTTATATAATGCAATAACTGGGGAGCAATTTACAACAGCATCGAGTAAAGGATTAAACTTTGCTGCCATGATGAATTATGCCCGTACAGTTGGTGGCCCTGCTTTGGCAAAAATGACTTTTCAAGAAAGAGGTTTAATGTTAAAAGCACTCGCTTTACACCTCATTGATATTAAAAAGAAATTTTATGTGTTGAGTGCTGCCACCGGAGCTACAAAAATGGACAGTTGGATAGATATTGAAGGAGGTATAGGAAATATTTTTGCAAACGCCAGTCTAAGAAGACAGTTTGGAGATCAACCTTTTTACGTAGATGGAGATACAGCACCACTTTCTAAGGAAGGAACTTTTATAGGGCATCATATTATGGTTCCAAAACAAGGGGTTGCCATTCACATTAATGCGTTTAACTTTCCAATTTGGGGAATGCTAGAAAAAATAGCAGTAAACTTTATGGCTGGAGTTCCAGCAATTGTTAAGCCTGCGACCATCACCTGTTTTTTAACCGAATTAATGGTAAAAGAAATTGTTGACTCGCAACTACTGCCTGAAGGATCACTGCAACTAATTTGCGGTTCAGCAAATGGAATTATTGACCACGTAACAAACCAAGATGTGGTAACATTTACAGGTTCTGCCTCAACAGGTCAAATGCTTAAAGCTCATCCAAAATTAATTGAAGAAGCTGTTCCTTTTAACATGGAAGCAGATTCATTAAACGCTTCTATTTTAGGAGAAGATGCTGTTCCTGGAACTGAAGAATTTGAGTTGTTTATTAAAGAGGTTCAGCGAGAAATGACTGTAAAAGCCGGACAAAAATGTACGGCTGTTCGTAGAGTGATTGTTCCAGAAAAATTAGTTGAAGATGTTCAGATTGCTTTAGGGCAACGCTTAGCAAAAACTATCATTGGTGACCCTGCTGTAGAAGGGGTTAAAATGGGAGCACTAGCTGGTCAAGAACAAGTTATTGAAGTAAAAGAAAAAGTTGAACAGCTTGCCAAAACACAAGAAGTAGTGTTTGGAGATATAGAAAATTTTGAAGTAATAGGAGCAGATAAAGATAAGGGGGCTTTTTTATCTCCTATTCTATTCTTAAACAAAGATCCATTTAAGAATATAGACTGTCATAACATTGAAGCCTTTGGTCCTGTTTCTACTATAATTCCATACAAAAACTTGAGTGAAGCTATAGAATTAGCCAATATGGGAAAAGGGTCATTGGTTTGTTCTATTATTACTAATGATGATAAAATTGCTCAGGAATTTGTAATGGGGGCAGCTCCAATGCATGGAAGAATATTAATATTAAATGCAGCTTGTGCTAAGGAAAGTACTGGTCATGGTTCTCCAATGCCAATGCTAACTCACGGTGGGCCTGGTAGAGCTGGTGGAGGTGAAGAGATGGGTGGTAAACGTGGAGTGATGCATTATTTACAACGTACAGCCATTCAAGGTTCTCCGACCATGTTAACTAAAGTAACCAAACAATACCAATATGGTGGTGAGCAAACAATCACGAAAGAACACGTCTTCCAAAAGTATTTTGAAGAAATAGAAATTGGAGATACAGTAATCACCGAAAAACATCACGTAGTTCCAGAAGACATCACGAATTTTGCTAATTTGAGTGGAGACCACTTCTATGCACACGTGGACCCTAACTCTTTAGACGGAACCATTTTTGAGCAAAATGTGGCACATGGCTATTGGGTATTATCAAGAGCAGCAGGACTATTTGTTGATGGTCCTAAAGGACCTGTTCTATTGAATTACGGAATAGATGAGTGCCGATTTACAAAACCTGTTTATCCAGGAATGACAATAGGCGTTAGATTTACAGCGAAAGAAAAAATATCTCAAGAGAAAAAAGTAGCTCCTGAGGGAGAAAAACTGGGGAAAGGGGAAGACATCAAAAAAGGAATCGTAAAATTCTTAGTTGATGTTTATGATGAAACTGGAGAAACGGTAGCTTTAGCTACAATATTAACAATGATTAAATTTAAAAATCAAGACTAATGGCATTACAATCACTTACACCAAATCTTATGGTAAACGATGTTGAAGAAACCATCGAATATTATACCGATGTTTTAGGGTTTACACTTTTGATGACGGTTCCAGAAACTGGAAAATTGGATTGGGCAATGGTAAAAAGAAATGAGG
>JBFIEB010000054.1:0-13071 GCA_041603555.1 Vicingaceae bacterium | reverse complement strand
GCGCTAGAATATTTCAATGAGGCTCTTCAGCTTAATCGCGATTTGGATAACAAAACCGGGATGGCCAATGCTTTAATAAATATTGGAGTTATTTATTTTCATAAAAGGGAATTAACAAAAGCACTTGAATTTTGTCTAGAAAGCTTAAAACTTAGAAATGAGTTTAGTATTAATGAAGGATTAGGAAATAACCACATTGTTATGGGTAATATTTATATGGAACAGAATAGATTGGGGGAGGCCATTAAACACGCTAAAATTGCCCTAGAATTAAATGAAAAAATTGGATATCCTCGAAAAATATCTGAAGCGGCTAAACTATTGAGTTTCATTTATGCGAAACAAAATAACGGAATGAAGGCATTTGAAATGCATAAACTCTATATATTAATGCGTGATAGTACAAATAATCTTGATAATGCAAGAAACTCGGCTGTTCAGGAAGCCAATTATAAATTCCAAAAAGAAAAGGAGCTTAATGATGCAGCACATGATAAAATGATTGCTATAAAACAAAGAGATCAAGAAAAACAACGGGTAATTATTTATGCAACAATTTCAGGTTTGGCATTGTCAGGTTTATTTTTAGTTTTTGTTATGAATCGCTTAAAAGTAACTAGAAAACAAAAAGACATTATAGAGGAACAAAGAGATGAGGTTGAGATTCAAAAACAAGAAATCATGGATTCCATCACTTACGCTAAGCGAATTCAATCTGCCATCTTACCATCTGATAAAATGCTCAACGCATGTCTTCCTGATTCATTTGTATTATACAAACCTAAGGATATTGTTGCCGGAGATTTTTATTGGATAGAGCCCACTGGCGATAAAGTATTATTCGCAGCTGCTGATTGTACAGGCCATGGTGTTCCGGGTGCTATGGTTAGTGTTGTTTGTAATAATGCTTTAAATCGTTCGGTCAGAGAGTACGAATTGACTAATCCTGGAAAAATTTTAGACAAAACAAGAGATATTGTTATGGAAGAATTTGAGAAAAGTGATGAGGAAGTCAAAGATGGTATGGATATCGCTCTATGTTCATTGGAAGCCAATACGCTAAAATATTCTGGGGCACATAACCCACTATGGATAGTAAGAAATGATGAATTATTAGAGACTAAGGCCAATAAACAGCCGATAGGTAAATTTGATCATCCTGAACCTTTTACAACTCATTCGATCCAGTTGCAAAAAGGCGATAACATTTATATATTTTCTGATGGCTTTGTAGACCAATTTGGTGGTGAAAAAGGGAAGAAATTTAAAGGGAAAGCCTTTAGAAATCTATTACTTTCTATCAATGATAAATCGATGGAAGAGCAAAAAGAAATTCTCGATAATTCCTTTGAAAGTTGGAAGAAAGATTTAGAGCAAGTGGATGATGTTTGTATTATTGGAGTAAGGATTTAAAGAATAAGCCTCTCGACTTCTCGAGAGGCTTTTGCACTAACTAAACTATACCAGAACGGTATCTTACTAACTATTATGTGCTACAATTTGCTATAATCCTGTTTAAAGAATTATGCATCTGAGCAATATCTTTTGCGCTTAATCCATTTAGAGCAGTACTTCTGCTTTGTTGAACAGTTGGTATTAATTTTTTAATGGTTTTATTGCCTTTAGAACTAATGGTCAAACTAAATCGTCTTCTGTCTTTTTCATTAATACTTCTTTTCAGAAAATCCTTCCGTACCATTAGGTCAATTATCCTGGTCATAGAAGCCATATCTTTAAAAATTAATTCAGCAATCTCTCTCTGACAGCAGTCCGGGTTTTGTTCCAATAAGATAAGTACTAAGCCTTGATCTATAGTAATGTCTTCGGCCACTTTTTTAATATTGCTGTAGCCAAATTTTCTATACTCCTTTATGGCTTTTTCTATGGTGTAAATTACCGTTGTATTTGGTGCTTCAAGTTTCATTTTTAATAAACTTGATACAAATATAATTGATATATCAATTATATACAACTATTTTTATATTTTTTTCAAAAAAAAGAGGGCTGTGAATTTCACAGCCCTCTTTTTTGTTCTGTTAAAGAATTATTTGATCATTACAAATTTCTTCGTAATCGTTTTTCCATCTATGGTTAATGCAGCAATATAAACTCCAGCATTTCCTAATGCTGAGTTGGCTATAGTCATTTTTTGTTCACCAGCATTTTGTTGTTGGCTTGCAAAAGTATTTACTTTTTGTCCATAAACATTGTAAATGTCTAGTTGAACATTAGCACCACTAGTTAAAAAGTAATTCAACTGTAACCCTTCATCGTTGTGATATGCATTAAGGTTGGTAACTCCATTAATCTCATTAATTCCCGTAGCTGTTGTAACAGTTAAATCATAGTCCTCAATTTCACCATGCCACCCTACCGGTTCAGAAGGAGCACAAGGATCTGGTATGGTATGTCCACAAGCAGGAACCATTTTCATAGCAACACGCATACGTGTTAAACCTGGAGTAGCAGTTGCAGGTATTGTAATAGGTCCACCTGTCCCAGCTAGTATTGTATTGCTTAAAGTATATACCAATTCCCCAACATCCGTGAAATCACCATCTATATTCCAATCAATCCACACTCTAATGTTCTGTTCTGGACATACAGGGATATCCTTTGTCCAAGTCATTGCAAAAGCATGTGTAGTATTTTGTGCAACCGTAGTTCCAACCCCAGTATTAACATAGAGCTCTTTATTATTAGAGGTAGTTGTACGGTTAATAGTATTGAACGTTACATTGGTAATAACAGGTGAAGAACTGGCATAAGAATTCATTGTTGTAGGTGAGGCCGTAGGCGTGCACCATTGTGCAAATGCACCTCCACTGATTAAGATAGCAGTGGATAAAAGTGTAAAGATTTTTTTCATAACTTAAGATTTTAGTTTAATTAACAGATTTAGTTGCCTATAAAACGAGTATTGGACTTAATTGGTTGCTAAGAATTTAAAATTTGAGGAAACAACTCAAATATGTTGCAGAATTAACAATGCTATTTTCCTAAACCAATTTAGGATTAACCTTAATTAATTGGAAATTGCTTTTAATTAGCGTTTTTTTCTGGTTTAGGACCTCTTAAGTGAATGACCAATCCGTTTAAAAAATTACGTAAAATTTGATCACCGCATTCAACATATTTTGGGTGAGTTTCTTTTCTGAAAAAAGCACCCAATTCACTTTTAGAAATTCTAAAATCTACTAATGCTAATATTTTTATAATATCATCATCACGCAGTTGATGGGCAACCCGTAGCTTTTTAAAAATATCATTGTTACTTAATCCCATAAGGTAAAGATAGTAATCTGTTTTAAAAACTTACTTTGTGCAGGTTTAAACCTGAAGAAGGGGCATTGTGCTTCAAAGGTTCTTCATCAATGTTAATTAATGTGTTTTTTAGGTCATCAATGCTGTATGTTCCGTTGCCAACATCAATTAATGCAGCCATCATTAATCGAACCTGGTAACGTAAAAAACCTTTGGAACTTACTTTAAATAGGTAAGCATTTTCGGGAATATGGTTGCCTGTGTATCGGGTGTTTGCTTCAATAGTAGCACTGATGATTTCCCGCACAAAATTGGTGTTTTCGGTGGGTTTGCAGGCGTAACGCTTAAAGTTGTGTGTGCCAACAAATACGTTAACCGCTTCTTTCATGAGGTCAATGTCCAACTGTTTACCAACGTTAATAATAAAAGGAGCGTTAAACGGATGAGATTTATCTCCAAAAGAAAAATAGTAATGGTATTCTTTAATTTTAGGGTGTTGAATAATGTTAAAGTCAGCATCAATTTCTTCAATTGAAAGCGCCCTGATATCGAAAGGTAAGTTACTGTTTAGTGTTTCTAACATGGAGCCGGGGTCAATGGCTTCATTTAGAAATAACTCAAAAGCAAAATCATCTGCAGATACTTTAGCATCCGTTCTTCCGCAGCCCAACACCTTAAAATTAGTGTGCTCCAGAATAAACTCAAATGTTTTGTTGATCATTCCTTCAACCGTTTTTAACCCGGGTTGCACCTGCCATCCGAAGTAGCGAAAACCAAGAAATTCAATTCTTACGAGATAAAATTTAGTCCAACGAGCCATGTTACCAATCAATAGGGAAGTAGTCTTTTAAAAATTTACCGCACCAGTGTTTGCCGGTGTTAATGCCATCAATCAACGGGTCTAGCACGCGAGCTGCACCATCCACAATATCTAATGGTGGTTGAAAATCGTGGGTTTCTTGTTTCTTTTTGGATAGTTCAGCAGGGTCTTCATCCGTTACCCAACCCGTATCCACCGCATTCATAAAAATACCATCTTTAGCAAAATCCGAAGCAGCAGTATGGGTCATCATATTTAATGCAGCTTTAGCCATATTGGTGTGTGGGTGCCTGTCAATCTTTTTAAAACGATGAAATTTACCTTCCATAGCAGAAACATTAATGATGTGTTTCATACCGGTATTTTCCTTTTTCATTAAATTAGAAAGCCGATTACACAACACAAAAGGAGCAACCGCATTGACCAATTGTACTTCGATCATTTCCGGGGTTTCTATTTCGCCTAATTTTAATCGCCAGCTATTTGTTTTTCTAAGGTCTACTTGTTGCAGGTCAGCATCCAGTTTTCCTTCTGGGAATACTTCTTTGGTTGGTAACGAGTTATCAAAACTATACGGTATTTGCGATAGTTTAGCTGAAGCCCTTAAGCCAATTCCCGGTTCAGGACTCTGCCAGGTGACCGGCAATCGGTTGTTCTGAGCATTGTCCGTATCAATAGCTAATGCTTTAATTTCCTGAATACAATCGTTATGATCTGACAATAAATCTTGTGCAAATTGCGGTAAAGAAGCAATAGGTTTCTCTTCGTTCTCCATTAAATGTTGGTAGAATCCTGCCGGTCTCCGAACTGTTTGTGCAGCATTGTTAATGAGGATGTCTAATCGACTATAATGCTGTTCTATAAAATTGCAAAAGATCTCCACACTAGGAATGTGTCTTAAATCTAATCCGTGAATTTTTAATCGATGTCCCCATTCCTTAAAATCTGCTTCTTTGGCAAATCGTAAAGCAGAATCTACAGGGAACCGGGTAGTGGCAACAACTGTTGCTCCCGAACGGAGTAAAATTAATGTAATGTGATAGCCGATTTTTAAACGAGAACCGGTCACCACTGCAACTTTCCCTGTTAAATCAGCTGTTTGAAAACGTTTGGCATAATTCAAATTACCACAATCGGTACACATGGTATCGTAAAAGTGGTGCAATTTGGTGTAAACCGCTTTACATACATAACAATTTCTTGGTGATTCTAATGTTGCCTGAGTATCATTTTCCCCTTTAGGAAGATTGACTAACAACTTTGGAGCTTCAAAAACCAATGCTTCCCTGGCACTTCTAATGCCCGTATCTTTTCTGGCGTGCTTATCTCGCTCAATCATTTTACGCTTCGCTGCTTTTTTAGCGCCCTTTTTACGTGCAATAAACTCGTCACGATTGGGCCTGGAAAGCGAACCTGCAGCTTTCATCAGTGCTACTCGCTTTTCTTCGGGTAATTCAAAAACTTGATTAGTATTAGAGACAAGTGCTTCTAATATAGCTATGCATTTAGCTATATCCTCTTGACTTACTTTATCTGATTCTTGATTCATAGAATTGAACACAAATATAATTACTAAATAGAATCCAAGTATAATTGTTCTACCTTCTCTCTGGCCCAAGGTGTTGTTCTTAAAAATTTAAGACTAGATTTTATGGTCGGGTTATATTGAAAACAATTGATATTAACTTCTTCGCCTAATTTATCCCATCCATATTTAGCGACCAAGAAATCTAAGATTTCTGCTAGTTTTACTCCGTGCAATGGATTGTTTGGTTGTTCTTTACTCATGAATTAAATGGTTTAATCCTTTAAAATCAAATAGGTCTGAATCTAATAGGTGAGAGGGAGATATATTTTTTAAGGCATTAAAAATAATGGCAGAGCGATTGGGATATTCAATTTCCATTTCTCGCAACATTTTTTTTACGATTTGTCGTTGTAGTTTTGGTTGTGAGCCACAAAGGTTACAGGGTATAATTGGAAAATTTTTGTAATCAGAATAAGTGATTATTTCTTCTTCCTTGCAAAAAGCCAATGGACGAATCACAATGTGTTCTTCATTATCAGTTTTGTATTTGGGAGGCATTGCTTCCAGTTTTCCAGTAAAAAAAAGGTTGAGAAAAAAAGTTTCAATAATGTCATCTCGATGATGTCCTAAGGCTATTTTTGTTGCATTAATTTTTCTAGCGGTTTCGTACAATTTCCCTCTACGCATTCTGGAACATAAGCTGCAAGTAGATTTTCCTTCAGGTGTCTTTTTTTTAACAACGCTATAAGTGTCTTGCTCTACAATTAAGTATGGGATTTTATTTTCTTTTAGATAATTAGGAAGCACTTTTTCTGGAAATCCGGGTTGTTTTTGATTCATATTAACAGCAACTATTTCAAAATCAAAATCAGATGTTTTTTGATAATGAATAAGCATGTCTAGTAATGTATAACTGTCTTTTCCACCGGACAGACAAACCATAATCTTGTCGCCATTTTCGAGCATATTAAACTCATCTATAGCATTCCAGGTATCTCTACGAAGCCGCTTGGTTATCTTGTTAATGTCTATGATAGTTTCCATTTACTCAATTAGGAGATATAAAAAAAGTTTTTTTGGTTGTCAAAAGAAATGAGTTAATCTACAATGTTTTTTACACGACCAACGATACCATTCTCTAACATTACTTTAATTCCATGAGGGTGAGTAGGGGAGTTGGTTAAGATTTTTTTTACAACGCCTGCTGTTAAATCTCCTGAGCGTTGGTGGTGTTTTTGAATGACTTCAACTTCCAATCCTATTTGAATGTCTTTCCTGTGTTTCCCGTTAGCCATAATTTACTATGTTTTTTTAACAAATTCCGTTAAAATAACAATGTGTTGCCCTTCAACTTTTCCTTCTATCTGATTGGGATTATCGTGTACTAAAGAAATATTTCGTACCACAACCCCTCTTTTAGCAACTAAGCTGGAGCCCTTAACATTTAAATCTTTAATAATGACTACAGCATCTCCGGAATGAAGTCTAACACCATTGCAATCTTTATGAATTATTTTATCCCCAGCATCTTCTCCTTCACCGGTGGCTTCTGCCCATCTTTTTGTTTCTTCGTCTAAATAAAGCATGTCCAATAAATCTTGTGGCCATCCTTCGGATTTTATTCTATTCAACATTCTCCAAGCAACTACTTGTACAGCAGCTACTTCACTCCACATGCTATCATTTAAACATCTCCAATGATTTGGGTTCATTTTACTCGTACCTTCGATTTGACCCAAGCATGTTGAACAAGCCAGTATGCTTCCTTCAGATCCTTTAATTGTTAGTGGCGGAACCTCATATGCTGATAAATTTTCACTTGAACTACAAAGTTCACATGTGTTACCACTTCTGTTCTTAATCTCACCTTCAATACTCATTAGTTATTTTAAGGTTGCAGTTATTTCGATTTGGGCTGTCCCATTTGCATATAATCTTGAAATTGGGCATTTTTCTTTTGCAATAGCACTTAATTCGTTGAATTTTTCTTGAGAAAGATTATCGCAGATTACATCACAGTTTAATTGTATTTTAGAAATGTTTGGACCAATATCATCTTTTTCTAAAGTTACAATTGCAGTAGTTTTAATACTTTCCGGAGTTAGTCCTTCTCCACTAATTAAAGCAGATAAAAACATTGAATAACAGCCAGCATGAGCAGCACCTACTAATTCCTCGGGATTGGTATTTTTTTCAGATTCAAAACGGGAAGCAAAGGTAAAAGGTCCACTGTAATTCGTGAAACTCATAGTCCCATTACCTTCTTTTAAAGTTCCTTTCCATTGTGCTGTTGCTTTTCTTTCAGACATAAAATATTATTTAAGGATTATTTATTTTTCAACTTCATCAAATGTAATTATTTTTTCAAGCAAAGTAATAATGCTTTGATTTTATCTAATGCATTCCATCATTTCTATTCTTTTTCTCATATTCTTTGTGTTCCGCTAATTCACAATTTACCATCCAATGGATTCCAAATTTGTCGATAAACATTCCAAAATAAGCTCCCCAGAATGTTTTTTCTAAAGGCATTTTTATGGTTCCTCCTTCAGAAAGTTCATTAAAAATTCTTGTGACTTCTTCTACAGTCTCAGTATTAATAGAAATAGAAAAATTATTACCAAAAACAGAGGCATGACCAAACGCTTCAGAAGAATCGCTTCCCATCAAAGTAGTTTCTTTACTGATAGCCATAGAAACATGCATTATTTTTTCTTTATCTTCTTCAGCAACAGGAAATTTAGGATTTTCAGGCATGTCTTTAAATTTTCCAGCAAAATGAGCTTCAACTTGAAATACTTTTTGGTAAAAATTAAATGCCTCTTCACAATTACCATCGAAGGTTAAATACGGATTTATAGTCGTCATAATATTATTTTAATAAAAAGAAATCAAATATAATAAATCAGGGTTATTTATTAACCCAATCATTTGGGATTTTAAAGATGCCATCCCCCCAGGAAAAAATTACAATTTCCTTACTCATTGCTACAATGTTGGCAACAGTTTCGAATGTTATTTCATCAATATGTCCCCATTTCTTTCCAGAATAAATATGGACCCCACGATCCCAAGATCCGATAATCAAAATATCGTGATTTTCGCCAGTAAGGGCAATTTGGTTTAAACTTCCTTGAGGTAATTTAGTTAGCATTTCCCAATTTTCTCCACTATCCCTACTCCTATAAATAACACCTAAGGAGTCGTTTCCGCCAATAGCGTATATCGTATTTGAATTACTTTCAGAGAATACAAGGTCTGAAAACATCATTCCTTCATGGGAAATAAGTTGTTTCCATGTTTTTCCTTCATCCTCGGATTTCTGAATACCGCTCCTAAAAGACAAAGCGTAAAGAGATTTTTGATCAGCTGGATCAGGTTCCAACGACCATGAAGCAGTTTGTTTAAAGTAAGAGGAATCTGAACAAATAGTCCATGTTTTTCCATTATCTGCTGAAGCGACAACTCCATGTGTTGTTGTCGCAGCATAAATTTTAGTCCTAGTTTGTGCAATTGATCGAATATCATTCGAAGGAAATGATGTTATTTTTTTCCAAGTTTTACCTTTATCAATAGTCCGAAAGAGTCCATTTTTCCATGTCCCGGCCAAAAAAATGGTATCATTGACCAGGGCAACAGCTTGCACGTCTTCTACTTCTGGAGCAATGGCTAACCCATTATTTGTTGGTATCCACCCTTTAAGCGAATTTTCACTATAATAGACAATTCCACTTCCAGGGCCTTTCCCCTTCAGGCCAATTAAAGCTCTATCTCCTTCAACAGTACTAGATCTTATTATGGTTCCGTGTAATTGTCGCTTTACAGGAATTTGGTTAAATCCAATAGCTGGGGAAAAGATGGTTAAAATAAAAACAATTTTTTTCATTTTTCAGTTTTGATAGATTGGCTAACTAATTTGCGAATTCCAGCTAATTCTTTTTCAGTAAAGGGACGATATTCTCCGGGTTCTAAATTTGATAGAGTGATGTTCATTATCCTTATGCGTTTTAATGTTTTTACTTCATATCCCAAATACTCACACATTCTACGAATTTGTCTGTTTAAACCTTGGGTCAATACGATATTAAAAGTAAAGTTATCTATTTTCTCAATCTTGCATTTATCAGTAATCGTTTCTAAAATTGGAACACCATTACTCATTTTTTGGATAAAATCAGCTGTGATGCTTTTATTCACTGTTACAATGTATTCTTTTTCATGACTATTTTTAGAACGCAGTATTTTGTTTACTATGTCACCATCATTGGTTAAAAATATTAGACCTTCACTTGGCTTATCCAGCCTTCCTATTGGGAAAATACGTTCTGGGTAATTGATATAAGAGATAATGTTATCCTTTATATGGGTCTCAGTAGTACAGGTTATCCCAACAGGTTTATTAAAGACTAGATAAATATTTTCAACTTCTTTGGTAATAACAGATCCATTAATGCTAATGATATCAGTTAAATTCACTTTTATTCCTAAACCAGCAATTGTTCCATTTACTTTTACTTTTCCTTCTTCAATTAATTTATCAGCACTCCTTCGAGAACAATAACCTGTTTCTGATATAGCTTTATTTAGACGTTTCTCCATACTACATATGACTACCTAAATCAAATGTAATGAATTAATGTATCTTAAAAATGGCGTAGTATATACACAATTAATGTTGCCGAAAAGTTTTCTTATCGAATAAGGCTTACTTTCCCACGAACCTCATGGGTTCTAGAGTCCCTAGAATCGGTAGTTCTATAGGTAACAAGGTAGACATATACCCCAAGTTGAGCTGGTTTTCCTTTATAAGTTCCATTCCAACCGTCTCCGCCTTTTCCAGACTCAAAAATTTCCTCTCCCCAACGATCAAAAATAATTAAGTGAATGGAATTAACATCCACTCCTGTATAAAGTGGTAAGAAAACATCATTTAAACCATCTCCATCTGGAGTAAAAGCATTTGGGGTGTAAAAAGAATTACAGTCGTCTTCAATGTCTATTATAGAGAAAATAGCATTGTTTTCACAACCAAAACTGTCTGCAACACTAACAGTATAAGCTCCAAACCCTAAATCAACAATTGTTTGATTAGCTGATCCTGTATTCCAAAGAATACTGTATGGCCCTGAACCACTTATGGCTAAACTAATTGAACCAAAATTATTGGAACAACTGTCGTTTACAATCGCAGCTGATATTTCAGGTAATGGTAATACAGTAACAGTTGTTGTGCTAGAGCTACCACAAGGACCTGTTATCGTATAAGTTATGATATGTGTACCAATTCCCGCTGTTTTCGGGTTGAATTCTCCAGTATCAAAATCAACTATTCCATTTCCACTCCAAGTTCCGCCCGGGTCAACAGCTGAAAAATAGATACTGTTAGTGTTAACACATAAATCAATTTGAGGCGTTATAGTAGTAACAGCCATTGGTTGAACAGTTAATGTAGTTGTAATAGTACTGTCACATCCCATACTTGTTTGTAGTGTATCAATATAAACACCGGAAGAATTTTGAAAAGCATTTGCTAAGAATATACTATCTCCCCCACAAATGCTTGCTGTTTGATTAATATTTAAAATTGGTGAAACAGTTAATATAGTGTTGAATATGCTATCGCATCCGTTAAAAGCAACAAGGCTAGTTGGATATGTTCCAGCTGTAGAGACGGGGCTACCATTTATCATTACATTATCACCTTGACATATATTAACTGCAAGACTCGTTGTTAGTACAGGTAAAACTGTCAAAGTAGTTTGAATGAGACTATCACAACCGCCAGCTGTTTGAAGAGAATCAACATATACTCCTGATATAGTTTGAAAAGCATTTGCTAAGAACATACTATCTCCATCACAAATACTGACTGCGTTGGTTGAAGTTGGAGCCGGTAATACTGTTAATGTAGTTTGTATAATGCTATCACAACCAGCTGCAGTTTGAAGAGAATCCATATATGCACCAGATGTAGTTTGAAAACTGGTAGATAGAAATAATGTGTCACCAGCACAAATAGTGGCATTTACATTAGATTGTGAAGGTGCCGTTACAGTTAATGTTAGTGTACTTATTGTGTCGCATCCCAATCCTGAATTTGGAATCGTGTCCAAATAAATACCAGTGACCGAGTAGCCGTTGTTGCCAAAGTTAAAAGTATCACCACTGCAAATGGTTGCACTAAGAGTTATATTGGATAATACATCTAAAACCACCATGAATGTATCCTCGGTCATTGAACAAACACCGTGTTGAATTTGTACTGTATACATACCGGGAGAAGTTGTGGAAATTGAATTGGTTGTGTCGCCAGTATTCCATAAGTAAGCTGTTCCTGGGCTGGCATTTAAAAATGCAGTATCACCAGTACATATATTTACAGTGTCGGGTGTTGTTGGTGCAATAAATACACTCGCCAAATAAAAAGGTTTGGGCAATCCCCACTTCCCAACACAGGCGCCCAAACTAAATCCTGCCACAACAAAGTTGCAACCTGCGCCAGCTACATTTGGTAAATTTACAACACCTAAATTAGTAGCGTTATAAGAAGACACATAAACCTTACCATCAGGGGCTAGTACTGGGTATGACCATAATGTAGGGTGAATTATTGTTTCAATACTTGTTAGCATGTCATATTGATATAGTCCTTGTCCATATCCATTTGTATAGTATAGTTTACTATCGTCTTGAGAAAAACAAGATCCAAATCCATTAGTAGTTGTCCCAATTTTCACCTGATTTGATGCTATACCAGTGCAGTTATCGAAATCAAATAAATACATGCCTCTCTGTTCTACACTCATACCGATTGTTTGAAAATCAGATGTTAACGTAAAATTTCCTCTAGCGGCACCCCCAACAATACCAGTAGGACTTGCAACTGGAACAGCTGACACCCCAGCAGAGCTAACTAAAAAAGCTAAAATTGTAGTATTCATACCTTGGTTGCATAATATCCAATAATCCATTCCATTAGCATGAGGTACTGTTCCGAATCTTTCGGCTGAAGAGTTGCTTAAAAGTATATTTGACGTAATTACAGTGCCATTTGGTCCCACAGCCATATCAACTTCCGAGTAGTATGCTTGTGTTGTGTTGTTATGGAACACAAAAAATTGACCGCTTGTTCCTCCTGGTTTAGGTAAAATCATTCCTGATTCAATGGACGATGAATTGCCGATTAATCCTGCACCGTTGGCTAAGAGCGTGTTTGTTGCGGCATTCCAAATGCTTTGTCCATTAGTGTATGATATGAAATTTCCAGTTGTCGGGTCGCTATATGCAGAACAGCCTTCAAAAGCAAACATGGGTAATCCACATCCAATTAGTAAAGGAGCACCGGAGCTAAAATCGATTTCTATTCCTGACCCAAATGCCCAATGATCGTAGTGTTTTCCATTATATGGGTTTTGACCTACAGCATAAATACAAGTTCCAATAATCAATAGAAATAAGG
>JBFIEB010000053.1:0-13102 GCA_041603555.1 Vicingaceae bacterium | reverse complement strand
GTAAAAGTTGGAAAAACATGGGCTTAAAAACTTCTGAGCATATCGGAAATATTATTGTTCATCCAACTTATTCAAATATTGTTTATGTTGCTGCATATGGTCCGCTATGGTCTGCAGGTGGAGAAAGAGGAGTGTATAAATCAATGGATGGTGGTACCACATGGAAAAGAATTTTGCACGTTAATGATGATACAGGAATTTCAGAAATTGTAATGGATCCACGAAACCCATTGGTTATGTACGCTTCTGCTCATCAAAGAAGAAGACACGTTTTTACTTATTTGGGTGGCGGTCCGGAATCCGGAATTCATAAAACAACTGATGGTGGTGCAACTTGGACTAAAGTTAATAATGGATTACCAAAAGTTGATATGGGAAGAATAGGATTGGCAATTTCTCCTGCAAATCCGGAATACATCTATGCTATTGTTGAAGCATCACAAGGAAAAGGTGGTTTTTTTAGGAGCACTAATAGAGGGGCAAGCTGGGAAAAAAGGAGCGATTACTCCACCAGTGGAAATTATTACCAAGAAATTGTTTGTGACCCAAAAGATGAAAACAAAGTATTCTCTTTGAATACCTGGTTAAATCACACAGAAGATGGTGGTAAAACATTTAAGGCGACCGGAGAAAAAAGTAAACACGTTGATAATCATTGCATGTGGATAGACCCGAGCAATACTAAACATTGGATAGTAGGTTGTGATGGTGGAATATATGAAACTTGGGATCATGCTGATAATTGGCAGTACAAACCCAATTTACCAATCACCCAATATTACAAAGTAGCATTAGATAACGATTACCCCTTTTACAACATTTATGGAGGAACACAAGATAATAATAGCCAAGGCGGCCCATCAAGAACAACTAACAATACTGGGATAGTTAATTCTGATTGGTACATTACAAATGGCGGTGATGGGTTTGAATCTCAAATTGACCCCAAAGACCCTAACATTGTATATGCTCAATCTCAATACGGATGGTTAGTGCGATACGATAAAAAGAGTGGAGAAAAAATAGGGATTAAGCCTTATCCTAAAAAAGGTGATGTTGGATTGAGATGGAACTGGGATGCTCCATTATTGATTAGCCCACACAACAACAAAAGATTATACTTTGCAGCTCAAAAATTATTTAGAAGTGATGACAGAGGAGACACTTGGACAGAAATAAGTGGAGACTTAACTCGCAATTTGGATAGAAACAAATTGAAAGTGATGAACAAAGTTTGGAGTATAGATGCTGTAATGAAAAACAAATCGACCACTATTTTTGGAAATATTGTGGCATTGGATGAATCTCCAAAACAAGAAAACTTAATTTATGTAGGTACAGATGACGGGTTGGTTCAAGTATCTGAAAATAATGGAGCCAATTGGGCAAAATACATTAGCTTTCCTGGTGTTCCCAGCATGACTTATGTAAATATGCTAAAAGCTTCTAAGCATGATGCAAATACAGTTTTTGCAGCATTTAACAATCACAAAAAAGGAGACTTTAAACCTTATTTATTGAAAAGTACCGATAAAGGGAAATCATGGATTTCTATTGCAGGTAATTTACCAGAAAGAGGTTCTGTTTATTGCATAGAACAAGACCATGTAAATCCTAACATTTTATTTGCTGGAACCGAATTTGGTGTTTTCGTAACCTTAAATGGTGGTAAACATTGGGTGCAATTAAAAGCTGGAGTTCCAACAATTGGTATTAGGGATATGGAAATTCAAAAAAGAGAAAACGATTTAGTGTTGGGAACATTTGGAAGAAGTTTTTATGTGCTAGATGATTATTCTCCACTAAGAGAATTGGCTGATGAAAATTTATTAACTAAAAGGTTTCACATTTTTGATGTGAAAAAACAGTTGATGTTCAATACTACTAACCCATTAGGATATAAAGGTAAAAATGCACAAGGGGAGATGTTTTATGCAGCTGAAAATCCTCCTGTAGGAAGTGTAATTACTTATTATTTTAGTGATACCTTAAGAACTACACAAGAAGCAAGAAGAAATAGGGAGAAAACAACTGATGATGATCACTACCCTACTAAAGAAGCCATTGAAAAGGAATCAAATGAAGATAAGCCTTTTTTGCTTTTTGTTATTAAGAATGATGCAGGAGATGAAGTACAAAAAATAAAAACAGATGCAGGTGCTGGAGTAAAAAAAATAGTATGGAATTTTAGATATGCACCTACTGGGCCCATAAAATTAAAAACTAAGAAGGTAGGTCGTTATGATTCTGAGGATGTTGGGCAACTGGCTTTACCAGGAAAATATACTGTTACTGCTTATTTAGGAAACAATGGAGCTATTGAAAAATTGTCAGAACCTAAAGCTTTTGAAATTGAATTATTAAACAATCAAAGCTTACCAGCAATGGACAAAAAAGCATTATTAGCTTTTCAAAAAGAAGTAGCTGAACTAAGAAGATCTGTTGATGGTTCTGAAAAACTAATGATGGAGCTGATGAACAAATTGAAGTACATTAAAACTGCTATTCAAATTACGCCTAATGTTGATTTAACATTATTAGCCAAAGTAAAAGCATTAGAAACCAAAATGGATGAAACAGGTGATGACCTATGGGGAGATGGAGACATCAGCAAACATGAGTTTGAAGTTTATCCGGGTTTAAGCGAAAGAATTGGAGTAGTTATTTATGGTATTTGGAACTCTACTGCTGCTCCAACTACAACTGCTAAAAACAACATTAGTATTGCAAAAGAGGAGTACACAACTGTTTTAGCAGCTATACAGGGTTATGTAAGTGAGGTTGAAGGGTTGGAAAAAGCGATGGGTGATACTCCTTATACACCAGGTAGAGGTGAAGATTGGAAGGAAGAATAGGAAGTAATTTCCTTTTGTGCGAAAGTGAAGTGATTTCTTAACCCCCTCTCTGTTATTAAATTAAGAACGAATTAGCGAAATTGGAGCAACACAATGTATTGTTAGCGTTATATTAATTTAACTTAATCAACCTTTCAACTGTTTGTTGGTTTTCGTTAAACACTTTAACAAAATAGCTTCCGGTAGGGAGTTGCTCATCTAAGTTAATTTTTACCCGCTGTGTTTCTTCGGTAATGGTTTTATGGCAAACCTCTCTACCTAAACAATCGTGCATAGTAATCGTAAGTGGGTATTTAATCGCATCAGAAAGTTCAACCGTAAAATTGGTTGAAAAAGGATTAGGATAAATAGTTATAGGAGATATTTTATCACAACTTAAACTTCTAATCCCTAAATATTCAAACCTTCCATCAAAATCAGTCTGTTTTAAACGGTAATACGATGTTCCACTCAAAGGGCTATCGTCAATCCAGCTATAATCAATTACAGCAGAACTATTACCATTTGCTTTAATAGTAGCAATAGCATTAAATATAATCCCATCTGATGACCTTTCTATTGTAAAGTAATTATTGTTAATTTCAGAAGCGGTTTGCCAACTGAGTTCAACCATTTGATCATCACAAATAGTTTCAAAACTTAGTAATTCAGCAGGTAATATGGCATTGCATAAATTATTAGCTCCACAAAAAGCTGCACAGTCAGGGTCTAAACAATCTATTAGACCATCACCATCATCATCTATTCCGTTATAGGCCGCTCCAAAAGTAGAACCTTCATCTGTTGGTAGTCTAACTCCTATTAAGTCTATTCCCAGTCCAACATAGGGAGCTGGTGGGTTGAATGTGTTCAATATCCCATCAAAACGTATCCAATGGCTAGTAGCCGTTGCTGTAAAAGTTGTGGCAAAATAGCTCCACGTATTTCCTCCCGGCAATGGTGAAGGCGACACGGATGGGGTTGTTGCTATTAAGGCACCATCTACTTTAACTTGTACACTACCATCATTATCCCATGATCGACTCCATACGGTAGATATACCAGTGCAGTTATCATTATACAAACTTAAATTGGTGTAATAAAATTCGATAACATAGGTTACTCCTACCGTTGTAGGAATGCTTTGCATTAAGTATTCTGTATTGGTGGTATAACTGGCAAACCAGCCATAACTCCCATCACAATCTTGAGCCAAGCCATAAGGACAATTTCCAACACCTGCAAAAGAAGAAAAGGTATGTCCGGCTCCATTTGCGATACAATCAGTAGATAAACAGGTCCAACTTGGGTAGCAAGTACTCCAAGTGGTTGTGTTGCCATTTAAATCACCATTGACTATAAGATTTTGTGCAGATACAGGATTTACAAGAAAAATCAATATCAACAGGAAACTGAAGATGCCTAGCGGCCTCTTCAAAAAAATGTGATTATTACTTTTAATCATCATAGTCATGGACTCACTGAATACTTATAATGTAACATATCCCCTCAAATATAAACAATAGTTATCATAGTATGTGTTACTTGTTCTCTGTAAACCATATGTTTAGAAAATATTTCACGAGTATTTGTTATTTTGTTAAAGAAAATGGGTCATAAAAAAAGCCAAAACTTAAGTTTTGGCTTTTTTTAAAATTTATATTTTTCAGTTATTTCCTAACAGGAATTGGTTTTAGTACATACTGAGGCCCAAACTTTTCCATTACCCAATTCATTAATTCTTCAATTTCTTCTTCTAACAAATTTTGACATGCTTTAGAGAGTTCTTTCTTAAACAACATGATATCAAAACTTACTTTACTCAACACTTTCTTACTGTATTCCAACATTTTTCTTGATTTATCTTTTGCCTTTTTCATACTATCCTTTTTTTCTTAACGTGTTTAAACTTACAAAATAGTTTTCAATCTCACAATTCTATTTTGATATTTTTTCCATTTTTGTTAGGTATTTAACAATTCAATAAATACAATAACTTTATAACACCTAAATTATTATTAGCTACCTTTACTTTTAAGATATTTAACATTTTTTATATGAAAAAACTCATTCTAACACTTCTTTTGATTCTCCCAATTTTACTTCAAGCAGCTAATATAAGCTATGAAGTTTCTATGCCTCAACCACATACTCATTACTATCATGTAAAAATGAATGTTACCGATTATGGAAAAGATTATTTTGATATACAAATGCCGGTATGGTCACCAGGTTCTTATTTGATAAGAGAATTTGCTAAAGGTGTTGAAGACGTAACTGCAACGTTTAATAAAAAAATGCTACGTGCTGAAAAGATAAACAAGAACACCTGGAGGATTTATGCTGAGAAAGCTAACAACGTGGTGATTAATTACAAAGTTTATGCGTTTGAATTGACTGTCCGCACCAGTTTTATAGATGCTTCTCATGCCTATTTTAACGGGACAAGTATATTTATGTACATTGATGAATTAAAAAATACTCCACATAATCTTACTATTATACCCTTTAAAGATTGGAAAAAAGTAAGTACTTCTTTACCAAAAATGGCTGGTGGAAAAGGATTTCAATACCAAGCACCAGATTATGATATTTTGGTTGATTCTCCTGTAGAAATTGGTAATCAAGAAACCTTTGACTTTACTTCTGCTGGTGTTATTCATCATGTTGCCATGTATGGAAAAGGAAACTATGATGTTGAAAAACTAAAAGTTGATATGGCTAAAATTACCCAGGCATGTACAGATGTGTTTGGAGAAAATCCTAATAAAGAATATACATTTATCATCCATAATATTAATCATGGTGGTGGATTGGAACATTTAAGTTCTACTACTTTGCAGGCAGATCGGTGGACTTACCAAGGAGGTTCTTACAAAGGATTTTTAAGTTTAGTAGCTCATGAATATTTTCACTTATGGAATGTTAAAAGAATTAGACCAATAACCTTAGGTCCGTTTGATTATAACAATGAAAATTATACCAATTTATTATGGGTAATGGAAGGTTTTACTAGCTATTATGATGAGTTATTATTATACCGTGCTGGATTTTATAATGAAGACGAGATTATGAGAAGGTTCACTGGTTCAATCAACAGCATTGAAAATCAACCAGGCAATAAGGTTCAGCCTGTCACTCATGCTAGTTTTGATGCGTGGATAAAGTACTATCGCTCTAATGAAAATAGCTATAACACCACCATATCATACTATACAAAGGGTAGCGTTATAGCAAACATGTTAGACTTAGAAATTATTAATGCTACCAAGGGTAAAAAGAATTTGGATGATGTAATGCAATACCTTTATAACCAATACTATAAAAAAGAAAATCGTGGGATAACTGATAAAGAAATGCAAAGTGCATTAGAAAAAATATCTGGATTAAAGTTGGATACATTCTATGAAAAATACATCAATGGAACCCAAACATTCGATTATTCTAAAACATTAGGTTATGCAGGATTGAAAGTGGAAATAGTTGAAAATAAGAATGCAAGTTTAGGATTAGCTGCTTCTGGAAATAAAATTACTAAAGTTTATAGGGGTTCTTCAGCTTATGAAGGAGGGTTAAATGTGAATGATGAAATTATAGCAATTGATGGTTATCGAGTAAATGGAGATGTTAATGATTTTGTTGAAGGAAGAAAAGTAGGTGATGAAATTTCCGTATTAATCAATAGAGGCGATATCATTCAAACCATAACTTTTCCCTTATTGGAAAAAGGAAGTAAACGTTATTTTATTTTTAATGATGGTGAAAAGAAAAATAGTGTTCACCAAAAATGGTTATCACAAAAATGATTACATCATTAATTGCAGCTATTAGTGAAAACAATGTCATTGGTAAAGACAATGACCTTATCTGGCATTTACCAAATGACATTAAGTTTTTCAAGGAGAAAACCTTAAATCATCACGTTATCACGGGTAGAAAAAATTACATCTCCATTCCAGAAAAATACCGCCCATTAGCTAATAGAACGAACATTATTTTAACTCGACAAGTGGATTTTAAAGAAGAAGGTTGCGTTGTGCTACATTCATTAGAAGCTGCGATAGCTTATGCTAGAAATAATAATGAAGAAGAAGTATTTATTATAGGAGGTGGTCAAATCTATAAAGAAGCTATTGAAAAAAATCTGGTAGATAAAATGTATGTTACATATGTTAAACAAAATTTTGATGGTGACACTTATTTTCCAGAAATAAATAAGGAACTATGGAAACAAGTTTCTGAAATTAATAATGATGCTGATGAAAACCATCACTACCCGTATTCATTTGTTGTTTATGAAAAAATGAACTAATTTTAGTCGTATGAAACGTTTCAATTTATTAGTTATTATTGCTCTGTTTATCTTTGGGTGTCAAAATTCAGACAGAGATCAAGATACTTCCACGAATTCTTCTACAGATTATGCTATGGGTCAATCTATGGTTTATGATGCATTTAAATTGGTTCATCAGGCAGCAATGAGTTCTAAAGGTATTTCGGTTGTTAATTTAGCCGATACTGTTTCTCTTTTCGGATGCGATACAATAATTGTTGACACATTATCGAACCCTATGAGTATTACCATTCAATTTAATGGTAACTGTACTGGTAATGGAAAAGTAAGAACTGGTTCCATTATGGCCACATTTTCTGGTAAATATGATGTTTTAGGATGCCTTGTAAATATTAGCTTTAATAATTATGGGTATAGTAATTATCTAATATCGGGAACAATATCATATTCTTATAATGGTTTAAACGGAACTTCTCCGAGCTATGCTTATAACCCTAACAAAGTAATAATTTCTGACAGCACAAAATCCATTGAATGGTCTGGAAATCAATCTATTTCTATAGATGCAGGAGAATTAACAGCGGGAGTCACAGACGATTCTTATACTATATCTGGTACTGCATCTGGAGTAACTTACGCTGGAAATGAATTTTCTGCAACAATAGGAGCTTATTTAACGCTTCTTGGAAGCTGTAACTGGGTTAGTGCTGGGAAAGTTACTGTAAGTCCTGAAAATAAAAATCCTAGAGTTTTAGATTTTGGGGCTGGCTGTGACAATAAAGCAATCGTTAAAATTTACAGTTTGGACTACGAAATAGTTTTTCCTTAAAAAGTATGCTCACAATTGATCCAAAAGAAATTGAAGTTTCTAAACTTCATCATTATTTGTTAGGTGCCATAGGTCCAAGACCTATTGCTTTTGCTAGTACAATTAGTCAAGACGGAATCCCTAATTTAAGTCCATTTAGTTTCTTTAATGTATTTAGCGCCAATCCTCCTATTATGATTTTTTCTCCTGCCAGAAGCGGAAGGACAGGGGCAACTAAAAACACCTTAGATAATGTAAGGGAGGTGAAGGAAGTGGTAATTAATGTGGTTAACTATGATATTGTTCAACAGATGTCTTTATCAAGTTCCCCTTATGAAGCTGGAATTAATGAGTTTGTGAAATCTGGTTTAACCCCAGTTCCGTCAGAAAATATAAAACCTTTTCGAGTAAAAGAATCTCCTGTTCAATTTGAATGCAAAGTGAACGAAATTGTAGAGTTAGGTCAAAATGGTGGAGCAGGTAATTTGGTTATATGTGAAGTAGTAAAAATTCATATCAGTGAGAATATTTTGGATGAAAGTGGAATGATAGACCAACATAAAATTGATTTAGTGAGCCGTATGGGAGGTAGTTGGTACTGTAGAGCAAATGAAAATTCTATGTTTGAAATAGAAAAACCAATTATATCAGTTGGCATTGGTGTAGATGCTATCCCAGAAGATTTTAGAAACAGCACGGTATTTTCCGGTAATGATTTGGGACTACTGGGGAGTATAGAATCACTACCCACTGAACAAGAAGTAAATGATTATAACCCTCCTGAAGGTGAAACACATGAGGTAATTAAAAATTTATTAGCTGAAGGAGAGATAATGAATGCATGGAAAACCTTACTTAAATAAGTAATGGGATTCACCGATAAATACACGAAAGCATTTAAATATCTTTTACCTACTCCTTTTACCATAGCGATATTACTAACTATCATTACTTTTTTTATTGCATTTTTTATCACATTCCCTGAAAATGCAAGTTTTTCTGGCTACTCGATTCGGCTGCTAAAATATTGGGAAGAAGGAATATGGAATGCTGGTTTATTGGTATTTGCCTTGCAAATGATGTTAATGTTAGTTTTGGGTCATGTATTAGCCCTTACAAAGCCTGTAAATAGTATAATTAATCTTGCAGTTAGATCATGTAATAGCACCGCTAAAGCAGCTGCATTGGTTACTTTACTAACAGTTACCGTTAGTTTGTTCAACTGGGGCTTAGGATTAATATTCGGAGCTATTTTCGCAAGAAAAGTAGCTGAACATGCTACTCGGCTGAAAATTAAAATTAATTATCCAATTATCGGAGCTGCAGGCTATTCAGGCTTAATGGTATGGCACGGAGGATTATCTGGCTCATCATTAGCTAAAGTTGCAGAACCAGATCATATAAAAAAAATGATGGCTGGTATTTTACCAGAAAGCCAAATTACTTTACTTCCTGAGATAATTTCTTATTCAGAAACTGTGTTTTCAAGTATGAATATTTTTGTGACTGTTTTGTTAATTATTATATTACCTCTAGCAATGTATTGGATGGGTAAAAGGTCAAGAAATTCATTATTAAACGTATCTAATAATGAAGAAAAAGAAGAAATAGCAGAAATTGAAGGTGCTGAAAAGTTAGATCATTCTAAACTAATTTCATTACTTTTTGGAGGTGTTGTTTTATTCTATATCTGTTACAAAGTGGTAGTAGATTATAATTACGATTTACTCAAATTCTTCAATCCAAATAACATTAATTTATTGCTTTTAGCACTAGCTATAATTCTACATAAAAGCTTCTTTAATTTTTTAAAGGCAGTTGATAATGCTATTGCTGGAGCCTCTGGTATATTAATCCAATTCCCACTCTATTTCGGTATTATGGGTATGATGACAAGCTCAGGATTAGTTAACGATATTTCAGCCTTTTTTGTTCAAGTATCAAATGAAACGACCTACCCCATATTTACGTTTTTAAGTGCTGGAATAGTAAATGTATTTGTACCAAGTGGTGGTGGACAATGGGCAGTTCAAGGTCCAATAATTGTTCAAGCGGCAAATAATTTGGGAATTTCTTTACCTAAAAGCATAATGGCATTAGCTTATGGTGATCAATTAACAAATATGCTTCAACCCTTTTGGGCTTTACCACTTTTAGGAATCACCGGATTAAAAGCAAAAGAAATTTTACCTTATACCTTATTTTTAATGATGATAGGAACCGTAATTTATGTTACTGGACTATTGGTCTTTTAGACTGGGGGCATATCATCTACAGACTTGGAATCCAATGAATCCCTAAGACCATTTCCAACCAATACAAAGGCAAGCACCATTAAAATAATACATATTCCAGGAAGAACAGCTAAATAAGCTTTCCCAGTAATCAAATATCCTTTATGCTCAGCAATAATTTTACCCCAAGTTGCTTGTGGCGGTTGTGCACCAAAACCTAAGAAACTCAATCCAGCTTCTATTAAAATAGCAGCAGCAAAATTAATTGCAGAAATTACAATTACTGGTCCTAGTACATTTGGAATAATGTGTTTAAATATAATTCTGATATTTGTAAAACCCAAAGCCCTACCAGCTTCTACAAACTCTTTTTCTCTCAGGCTTAACATTTGGCCTCTTACCACCCTAGCAACTTCTACCCACATAGTTAATCCAACAGCAATAAAAACCTGCCACGTTCCTTTTCCTAGAGCCATTGTAATAGCAATTACTAAAAGTAATGTTGGTATAGACCAAACCACATTAATAAACCACATGATAATATCGTCTAACCAGCCTCTGAAATAACCAGCCAATGATCCTAAAGAAATACCTATTACAATTGATATAAACACAGAAATAAATCCTACAAATAATGAAATCCATGTGCCAGCCATTAAACGGCTTAACATATCTCTTCCATATTTATCAGTACCTAAATAATATTTTTTTGTAATGATATTATTTTCCTTAACTGTAGCTATTAATTCTTCAATAGCTATGTGCTTCTTGCCTTCATCTAAAGAATAAAAATCCAAATACCCGTTAGATTCCGTAACTTCATTATGGTCAAGTGGATAAACTATCTCAGCTAAATTATACTTAATGATTTGACCATTATTTACATCCCCCCCAGTATATTTTTCTACAACTAAGTTATAACCTTCAAAACTATAATCGTAAATAGGAATTGCTATGAAATCATTTTCCGCTCCATTATTTAAATATTCCCACAACCCGACTTCTTTATGCTTTTGATTCTTTTTTATACGAAGTAGATTAACAGTAAACCCAGGTTTTTGAGTTGTAATTTCTAAAATTTGGTCATTTGATTTGGGAGTCCCATCTGGCCTTATCAGTGGCCCAAAAATTGCGATAATTATTGCAAATAGAACAATAGCAAGACCAAACATAGAAAGTTTGTTCTTTTTCAATCTCATCCACGCAATTTGGGATAATGATTTAGATTGTATGTTCTTTTTCTTTTTACCCATATTTCCTTCCTTTCCATTCAAATCCCCCCATTATTGATACAAGCCATACTATAATAATATAGATTGGGTAAACAATTTGAACAGGAATAAAATAAAACAATGCCTTCATCCTTTTAAAGAAAGAAGCAACCAAAAATAGTAATATAAAATCAATAAGCCATTTACAAAATAATAAGATTATCAGCATTAATGTATATTTTTCGACCAATGATATACCTAAATAGATGAAAATCATAAAAATATTCTGAATTAAAACTATCAAGCTGAAAAAAACAAGCAATCCATCAGTATAAAATTTTGATTTTGAAGCCCACCTCACCCTCTGACTAAGCAATTCAGAGAAGGAGTCTTGTACTTGTGTCTCTACAATAAAGCTTTCATTTAACAAGCCTTGTACTATGTGGTTTTGTTTTTTAAACTTTTGTAACAAAAAAATATCATCTCCAGAAGGGGTATTGAAAATATCTATCCCATTAACGTTATTATAACTTTTCTTTAAATAAGACAAATTAGCAGCATTGTTTAAAATTGGTTTTTTATAATATAATGTTCCAAATTCCACCCCTTGGAGTGCCAACATATCCAAAATTTGAAAATTTGCTAAAAATCCAACTGTATTTTTAAACATAATAGGACCCAATAACATTTCTGCATCTTTAGAAAATTCCTTGGCAATAGAATTTAGCCAATTCCTTGGTAAAACACTGTCACTATCAGTTGTTGCAATAATATCATAAGATGATTTTTCAATTCCATATTTTAGAGCCTCTTTTTTTGATGAGTGACCTTCTAAAAAATAGAGTTGACAATTCAAATTATTACTTGAAATAAATTCGACCACTATATTTTTAGTATTATCAGTGGAGTTGTCATCGATAACAATTACCTCAAAATTTTCTGTATTATAATTTTGATTAGCTAGTGATGTCAAACACCTTAAAATGCTATTCTCTTCATTTCTTGCAGGAATTAGAACTGAAATTTTGAGAAGTTCAATGTTTTTAAGTTCTTCTTGTTTTTGTTTTTTTAGTTGAATAAATCCATAAGCTACGCACACCATAGAACAAACATATATCAATGTTATTAGGCATATTATGGATAGAATATATATCAATCTTCTTTAATTAATTTAAACGCTTTTAGACCAGGTATTCCAATAATAGCAGGTATTCCTACATTAATTAACCATAATAAAACTGAGGCTAATACTATTTGTGTATCCATATCTGATATTATTCCAAAAACAAACAAAGCTATTGAACCTCTGACTCCTATTTCTGATATTAATATGGTTGGTATTAACGATGCAATCATAAAACATAATGGAATCAATAATAACTCTGTGAATGAAAAAAAATCGAAATTAAATGCTCTAAGAACTAAATAAAATTGTAATGAAAAAACCAGGTATCTTATGCTGCTCAAGAAAAAGACATAAGTTAATTTTCCGCTACTATAATCAGCTATACCATCCAATAATTTCTTTCTTTTTACATAGCCAATTTTATAGAAGATCTTAACTAAATATTTATGGAAAAAACAACTACTAATCATTATTAAGGTTATTATTAATAAAAATACATTAATATAAACTGTACCATTTAATTGAAATAATTTAAGTGAAAATAGTGATGCTAATGTCCCAAAAAGAAATGTTACAATTAACTGACTGTAAGCCC
>JBFIEB010000052.1:0-13108 GCA_041603555.1 Vicingaceae bacterium | reverse complement strand
CCATCTCCTAAATCAAAATGAAGAATTGAGTGTCAGAATAAAAAACAACTCTGAAAATAATCTTGAAAATGTTCCAGTAAAATTATACATCAATAAACAAAATATTGTTCCTGCCAGTTTTTCTGTAAAAGCAAATGATGAAACAATTTTAAAACTAAATTATAGAAACAAAACTAGCGGCATACAACTAGGAAAAGTCGAGCTTAGAGATAGCCCTGTTGTAACTGATGATGTTTTTTATTTTTCCTACAACATTTCAGATAACATTAATATACTTGGAATAGGTGCCCTCGAAAATGAAGTTGCTCTAGGTTCAATTTATAATACTGATAGTGTATTTAACTATTTAAATTACAATGTTACTCAGCTTGATTATTCCTTAATCAAAAAAAGTAACCTGATTGTGATGTATAACCTAGAGAAAGTAAATTCAGGCTTGTCTAATGCTATAAAGAGCTTTATCGAAAACGGTGGAAGCTTGCTTATTTTTCCAGCTAATAAAATTGACTATGATAGTTATAGAGAGTTTTTGAGTTTGTTAAGTGTAAACTATTATACTTCTATAGATACTGCAGCTAATAAGGTAAGAGAAATAAATTTAAAGCATCCTGTTTACAATAATGTGTTTGAAGGTGAGCCAAAACACAACCTCAACCTACCAATAGTTTCATCACATTATTCGATTTCAGGTGGCACAACAACCTTTAAGAATAATATCTTAACGCTAAAAGATGGTAGCCCATTTTTAACTGAGTATAAAGTAGGAAAGGGAAGTGTTTACTTAAGTACTGTAAGTTTAGACAAAGAAAATAGCAATTTCACTAATCACGCACTGTTTGTTCCAACATTATATAACATAGCTTTGTTAAGTCAAAAGAATTATCCTTTGTTTCATATTATAGGAAGTAATACCACCATCGATTTAAATAGAGAAGAAAAAGAAAATATTTATCATATTAAAAATGATGCAATTGATATTATTCCTAGAATTAGAAATACCAATAATAATACGACAGTATTTGTTAATTCTGAAATTGAAACTGCAGGCAACTATTTGTTAGAAAACGATAAAACTAAAATTGGTTTATCCTATAATTACAATCGGTCAGAATCTGAATTAACTTATTTGTCTTCAACAGAAATTGATGAAATTATTAACTCAAGTACTATTAATGCACAATACATTGATTTGACAAATGAAACTATCCAGTCCGCTCTAAGCGATCTAAGCATTGGAAAAAAATATTGGAAATATTGTATTATTTTAGCCTTGCTTTTTTTAGCAGTTGAAATAGTTTTAATAAAACTCTTTAAGTAAAATGAACGCTTTAATTAAATCCGCAAAAGTAATCGACAGCAAGTCTAAATTTAATGGGAAAACTGTTGATATACTTATCGAAAAAGGTATCATTAGTAAAATCGGAACAACCCTCAAGAATTCAAAAAAAGTTCAAGAAATAAGTTATAAAAACCTTCATGTTTCTGTAGGTTGGTTTGATATGAGAGCAAACTTTTGTGATCCCGGGCATGAGTATAAAGAGGATTTAAATTCTGGATTAAAAGCAGCAGCTAAGGGTGGTTTTACAGGACTATTGATAATGCCAAACACCAATCCTGTTACTGATTCTAAAAGTGGAATAGAATATATCACCAACAGAACAAAAGGAAATATTGTAGATGCTTTTCCGGCTGGATGTTTATCTCATAATTGTGACGGAAAAGAAATAGCAGAAATGTACGATATGCATGCTGCTGGAGCTATTGCATTTACCGATAATAAGAATAGCATTAGCAACACTAGCTTACTTAACCGAGCTTTACTTTACAGCCAATCATTTAATGGCTTAATAATGAATTTTCCGAACGAGAGGGAATTAAGTAATGGCGGTCAAATTAATGAGGGTGTGGTCAGTACTGAACTTGGTCTAAAAGGAATTCCTGCTCTCGCAGAAGAACTAATGGTAAGTAGAGATATTTATTTAGCTGAATATTGTGATGCAAGAATTCACCTATCTAACATCAGCACCAAACAGTCAGTTAAGTTAATAAGAGAAGCTAAGAAAAGAGGAATAAAAATTACTGCTGATGTTAATTCTTACCACTTACTTCTAGATGAGACCGAACTGTTACATTTTGACAATAACTGCAAAGTTACTCCACCACTAAGAACCAAAAGTGACATTAAAGCACTAATTACTGGCTTACAAGATGGTACTCTAGATGTTATTTGTTCAGACCACACTCCAGAAGATATAGAAACTAAACAGTGTGAATTTGATAATGCAGCTTTTGGTATGATTAATTTGCAAACATCATTTGGAGCAGCAAATACTGCTCTATCTAATCAATTGTCTATAAATGAAATCGTTTCTAAAATAACGACAGCTCCAAGAAACATACTTGGATTGCAAAACTCGGAGATAAAGGAAGGTGAAGAAGTTGAATTGACTTTGTTTAGTCCTAAAACCAAATGGACTTTACAGGAAAACGATATTGTTTCCAAATCCAAGAACACACCATTAATCGGTAAAGAATTAACTGGAATAGTGTATGGAATAATTAATAATAACCAGATAAGTTTAAATGTTTAGGGTTATGAAGATTTGTTAGCTTCATAAAGTTACTGTTTAACAATTTTATGAGTTATTCCTTTGCCATCCTCCTCAATCAAAATAAGGGTGTATATTCCAGCAGCTTTAAAATATCCTGAAAAATTTAACGATTCTATCACACCTGCCCCAACACTCCAATCGTAATCATAAACTAATTTTCCAGCTAAATCTACAACTCTTACACTAATCGTTTGTTTTTTAGCAGAATAATACAGCAAATCAAACTGGTTATTAAATGGTTGTGGATAAACATTTAACAATTGATTTTGAGTTTTATCTTTCACTTCCAATCCGGCTAAGAGCATATAAGCTATTCTAAAGTTTGGTATTCCATACCCTAATTTATCATCAGGGTAATAATATTGGTTAGCACTTCTTTCAATAGCATCTTTTATTTGGGAATTAGTTTTATTTGGAAATGCTTGCCATAATGAGGCAGACATCCCAGCTACTTCTGGAGAAGAAAAAGAGGTCCCGTTACTGTAAACTACATTACCGCTAGTATTTACAACTGCAGAAAATCGACCTATTGCAGAAACATTTGGTTTAATTCTACCATCATAAGTTGGTCCTCGAGAGCTAAAGTTAGCGTAACTTCCATCATGTTCTACTGCGCCAATACTTAAAACATTTTTACCATCAGCGGGTGCTCCAATATAAAACCAAAGACTATTACCGGAATTTCCAGCACTATTTACCACTAACATTCCTTTAGAAAAAGCTTTATCTGCTGCTTTGGTAATTATAGTTGTATTACCATCCATATCTGCGTAAGTATGATTATTAATAGGATCATCAAAAGTTGTATATCCTAAAGATGAGTTAATAATATCAGCACCTGCACTATCTGCAAATTCTGCCGCAGCCACCCAATTATACTCTTCGCTTATGGTTTCAGTTGGTGCATATTCGCTTCTTAACAACCAATAACTTGCTTCTGGAGCCGTTCCAATTAGTTCGTTTGTTTTAATTCCAGCCATTGTTGAAAGGACGGCTGTACCGTGAGAATGTTTGTCAAAGACACTATCATTATTATTTACAAAATCCCAATATCCTAAGATTCGGTTTTCATTCCACAAATGGTTAAAAGCAGCAATCGTATTAACATTGGTAAAACCGGCATCTAAAACAGCAATAACCATTCCCCTCCCTTTGTAACCAATATCATGCAAAAACTCCCCTTCCATTATTTTTATTTGATCAGCTGCAAAACCATAATCCAGACTTTCTACTTTTTCAAAATCAAATTTATTATGATGCTGTGAAATTTTATTGATTGTATCATAACGCTTGATTACGTCTGCCGATGAAACAAAAGGATAATTTAAAATTGCAGGAATAATGCTGGTGTCATTCACTTTAACAACAATCAAATTCATCCACTTTGATTTATTGATAAGTAACGCGCCTTGAGAAACTACACTATCAATATAACTTTGGTTTACTGGAATATCCTCAATTAATATTGGAATGTTTTGCTTTACTCTTCTATCAATTGCTCGTTGAGATAAAAATTGAATGGGGTTGCTAACCGAATAAGAAGAATTATTTTTATCCGTAAATGAAACAGCATACCGTTGTTGTGAAAAAACTAAATTGCCGGAAAAAATAAATAATAGAATTAGTATTTTTTTAGCCTCCATAAGAAGATAACGTCATTGTAACATCATAACCTCCCCATGGAGCTGAAAGGTTACCTCTTGTTAAATCCATACTTTTTTTGTAAACCATTCCTACCCCCTTAGCATATTTTTCTTGAAACAATTCCTGAGTTATGAGGTTTAAATCTTCGTACTGAATAACGGTTAATACATTACTTAATGGATTACCCCCTATTGATTCTGGTAGATCAACCGTTGTATATTCATATTGCCAATTAGATAAATTGTTCATTGCATTTCCGTTCCATGTGTTACCTTCCCTAACTGGAAATATTAACTTCACAAAGCGAACATTTTCTTCATCTTTTTGAAAGTTGGTTTGTGTGATTTTACTGTTCCAAATATCAATTAAAACCCATTGTGTACTATCTTTTCTATAGCGAGCAATTTTGAATGCTTCCTCTCCTTCTAAATCTATATATTTTGAATCTACTACTTCTTTTATTTGAAAAATAGTGGTGTCAATAGTAACATTATTGTCGTCATAAAAAAGGGAATCAACATCATAGATAACATATTTACCTACTGCCAATCCAGCATAACCATGCCCAATATCAGGAGCTACATAATCATCACTATCCTTTTTACATGAATATGTAAGTATCAAAAGTGTTAATATGCACCACAATGCGTTTCTCATAGCGTATAAAGTTACGTAAAATAGAAGAATTAGTTACTCATTATCAATGAAGCCACCGCCAATTAAGTCATTCCCTTCATAAAAAACAGCCGATTGACCAGGAGCAACACCTTGAACATCATTATAAAATTCAATTTTAAGTCTCCCATCTGAGGTATTAGAAATAGAGCTATTTTCTCCTTTATCTTTATATCGGATTTTGCTCAACGCTTCCATTTCATTAGTCAGGCTTTCGTATTTGATAAAATTGGGATTTCTTACAAAAACCTCTTTTTTATTTAGATCTTCTTTTGTTCCCAACACTACTTTATTTGCTTCAGCATCAATTTTTATAACATAACGAGGGTCTCCGAAAGCCACTTCTAATCCTTTCCTTTGACCAATGGTATAAAAGGGATACCCTTTATGTTTCCCAATTACATTTCCATCAACATCAACAAAATCACCTCCATCAACTCTTTCTTCTAAACCTTCAACCCTTCGTTTTAAGAAACCCCGATAATCATTGTCCGGTACAAAACATATTTCAAAACTCTCTCCTTTTTTTGACAATTCTTCATATCCTCTGTCCTTTGCCATTTTTCTAATTTCTGGTTTTGAAAAACCACCCAATGGAAAAAGTGTTCTAGCTAAACTCTCTTGGCTTAAGCCCCATAACACATAAGATTGATCTTTGTTTTCATCTAATCCTTTAGAAATAACATAACGTTCATTTTCAAACCTCACCTGAGCGTAATGACCAGTTGCAATAAACTCACAACCCAACTGGTCAGCTCTTCTAAGTAAAGCGTCCCATTTTATATGAGTATTACATAACACACAAGGGTTTGGAGTTCTTCCGGCCAAATATTCATTTACAAAATTATCAATGATAGAATCCCCAAATTCTTCTCTGATATCTAAAATAATGTGGTGAAACCCCATTTCAACTGCTAAGGTTCTAGCATCATTTATGTCATCTAAACTACAACAACCTGTTGTTTTTCGAGTTCCGCCCGATGTGGCATAATCCCAAGTTTTCATAGTTAGTCCAATCACTTCGTATCCCTCATCATGCAGCAACATTGCCGCTACAGAACTATCAATACCACCACTCATGGCTACCAGTACTTTTCCTTTTTTACTCAAACCTTAAACTATCTAGGAGACATAAAATTCTCTGGAGTCAGAATATCTTCAGATTTATATTCCACTTCTCTTGGGTCAATCACATCATCACCTTTATTGGCATCAATTCTGTTCCCATTTTTATATTGTTCTTTTTTTCTAACCGTTTTTCCATCACCTTCATAAAAGGTCCAATAACCGTGTCTAGCACCTTTAACAAAAGGTCCGGTTACTGCTTTTTTTCCATTTTTACCATAATAGGTTGCCCTCCCCTCTAATTCTCCATTTACATATGTTGCTGTTAATTTTGTTTTACCATTATAGAAATACTGCTTCCAATTCCCATTTTCAAAATCGTTATTGTATTCTTTTTCTTCTGCAATTTGACCGTTATTGTAATAAATTAACCAAGTACCCTGTCGCTTCCCACTTAAATAAAACTCATTCGCTTTTTTATATCCTTCTTTATCATAATAAGTCCAAATACTATCTTTTTTTTGATTTTCATATTTACCAGTTCCCTTCACTTCTCCAGTTTCATAATAAACATTAGAATAAGAAACTTCACCATAGTGCGTCATTTTGACTTGAAGGTTTCCTGTATCATAATAGTACTTAAAAACGCCTACTGGCTTATCATCTTTAAAATTACCAACATAGCGTAGCATTCCATTTGAATGGTATTTTTTCCATTCACCCTGCTTTAATCCTTTAGCATCTTTTTTATTGCCATCCTGTGCAACCGCCAGAAAACCAAACATCACAAATATGATTACAACTAAATTTTTCATACAAAAAGTAAAATTAGTAAATAACTTTACGTTTTTAACAATTATTATACCTAAGCTATCAATTTGATTATTAAACGAATAGCTTTGTTGTTTTATTTTAATTTTAACTAATCGGTTAAATTCAATTACTAAACGATACGAAGTGTAATCAAGTCTAATATTTATTGCAAAAATCAATTAATTTATTTTCTTTTGTCTGCCTTAAACAATGTGAAAAAAACTACCTATGAAATTAACTAAATATTTAATGTTATTAATCGCTGCAAGTGCAATCATGTATTCTTGTGGTGGAGATAAAGCTACTACAGAATCAACAGAACCTGTAGTTGAAGAAAATGATTCAAACTTTGTATGGAAAACAGAGCAATTTGCTGATTTAAAAATTGTCCGATACAAGATTAATGGATGGGATAAGTTAAGCTTAGACCAAAAGAAATTGGTTTATTATTTAACTCAAGCTGGTTATGCGGGGCGAGATATGATTTGGGATCAAAATTACCGTCATAATCTTAAAATTAGAAGGGCATTAGAAAATATAGTTAACAACTATGCTGGTGATAAAGAAGCCGAGGATTGGAAAAATTTTATGGTTTACACCAAAAGAGTTTGGTTTTCTGCAGGAATTCACCATCATTACTCTATGGATAAATTCAAACCCGAATTTTCAAGAGAGTATTTTACAACATTAATGGCTGAAACAAAAACTGAATTAGCTGAAGAAATTGTAGAAATAATTTTTAACCATGAAATTGACAATAAAAAAGTAAGCTTAGATCCTAATAAGGATTTATTATTGGCTTCAGCATCTAATTTTTATGGATCGGATGTGACAGAAAAAGAAGCTTTGGATTTTTATGCTGCTAAAATGAGTAAAGATGACAAAGAGCCTATTTCTTATGGATTAAATTCTCAATTAGTAAGAGGAGAGAATGGCTTAGAAGAACGTGTATGGAAATCAGGTGGAATGTATGGGAAAGCAATTGATGAAGTTGTTAAATGGTTGGAAAAAGCTGTTGAAGTCGCAGAAAATGAAGCTCAAGGAAATGCCTTAAAACTGTTAATTGATTATTACAAAACAGGTGATCTGGAAACTTGGGATGCCTACAACATTGCATGGACTGAGGCTACTGAGGGTGATATTGACTATATCAATTCTTTTATCGAAGTGTATAATGACCCGCTGGGATACAGAGGTTCTTATGAATCTATCATCCAAATGAATGATTTTGAAGCATCAGAGAGAATGGCTGTTGTGGCTAATAATGCACAATGGTTTGAAGATAATTCAACCATTTTACCAGTACATAAAAAAGAAAAGGTTGTTGGTGTAAGTTACAAAGTAGTTGAAGTTGCTGGTGAATCTGGAGATGCTTCTCCATCTACTCCAATTGGGGTTAACTTACCTAACGCGAATTGGATTAGAGCAAAACATGGTTCTAAATCTGTGAGCTTAGGAAGTATAATTCATGCATATAGTAAAGCTGGTGGTTCTGGTATGTTAAAAGAATTCTGTTATACAGAAAAAGAAATAGAAATGGAAGAAGAGCATGGAGCTATTGGTGACAAAATGCACACTGCTTTACATGAGGTTATCGGACACGCTTCTGGTAAGTTAAATGATGGCGTAGGAACTCCAAAAGAAACTCTAAAAAATTATGCCAACACGCTAGAAGAAGCAAGAGCTGATTTGGTTGGATTGTATTATTTAATGGATTCTAAATTGGTGGAAATGGGATTAGTTTCTTCTTTAGATGTTGGTAAAACTGCTTATGATGGATACATCAGAAATGGAATGATGACACAGCTGATGCGTTTAGAACCAGGTGCTGTAATTGAAGAAGCACACATGAGAAACAGACAGTTAGTTGCTGCTTGGGCAATGGAAAAAGGAGCAGCCGATAAGGTAATTGAAAAAGTTGTTAAAGATGGTAAAACTTATTTTATAGTAAATGATTATGATAAACTAAGAGGAATTTTTGGAGAATTATTAATGCTAATCCAAAAAATAAAATCTGAAGGAGATTACCAAGCAGGTAAAGATTTAGTAGAAAACTATGGTGTACAAGTAGACCAAGATTTACATAAAGAAGTATTAGCAAGAGTTGAAAAACTAAATATTGCACCTTATGGTGGATTTATTAATCCAGTATTGGTTCCGGAAATGAATGAAGCTGGTGAAATAACTGAAATTAAAGTTACTTATCCGGATGACTTTACTGAACAAATGTTGGATTACGCAAAAAGATATTCGTTTTTACCTGATGATAACTAATAAGGTAACACTTAACGTAAAACAAGGCCATCCTGTAAGGGATGGCTTTTTTGTTTATATTTGATTATGAAAACATACCAATCAACTGTAAAGCAAATCATTATTATTTCTCTTCTTTTTTTAGGAACAATCCAGTTACAGGGGCAGCCCTATTTTTTTTCTCAATACACTCAATCTTATACTAATCTTAGCAACACTATTAGTATTAACAATGGCAATATATGGAGTGGCTTTCAAACTTTTACTGTACCGATTGGTTTTTCTTTTGATTTTATGGGGAATAGTTTTAACAGTGTTGAATTGGAAGCAACAGGTAGGTTAATATTTGATGTTAATCATTATTATTTTGCTGACATGTTTGTGGTAAGTGGAATGGAAGATAAAGGTACTTCAAGTTCACTGTCTCCATTATCATATAAGTTAACGGGAAGTGTGGGAACACAAATTTTAAAAATTGAAATCAATAACGCCACCTACCAAAATGATCCAGCTTCTACTGTAAATTATCAAATATGGCTTTATGAAGAAAGTAGTACTATAGAATTACATATGGGTCCAAATACGATTAACAATCCAAGCCTATCATTCCCTTCAGGCCCCTTTTCTGGAGTGTATCATATCACCACCTTTTCTCCTGTTACTTATGGTTATGGATTAGCACTATTCGGGAACCCTTTGTTACCAACAGATACTACTTTTTCAGGAACTGGAATTAACACATCAAATATCATTTTAAATAATATCCCCAACAATAGTATGGTTTATCAATTTACTGATGATACTATAACTTCGGCAATAAAAACAGTTGAAACTGATGATTATATCAATGTTTACCCAAACCCAACATCTAGGATTATTAATATTGATTTAGGAAAAATCAAAACCAATCTAACAGCAACCTTAACCAATTGTTTAGGACAAATAATATTATTTCAACAATTTGAATCTACTGATTTTATTAGCTTGGATATTGATGCTCCATCCGGTATTTACTTTTTACAAATAGAATCAGGTGGAAAAATTAAAAGTTTAAAATTATTAAAAGAATAATTTATAACTCCTCTTGTGCTCTTTGATAATCTTCAGGTATTCCTATATCTATAAAATATCCATCACTTACATAACCATAAAATATTTTTTCTGGGCAGTAGCTAACAAAGTAATCTTGCTCTATAGAAAATTGTTGAGGAAAATCTAACCCATCAAACAGATTTGTTTGGAGCAAATAAACTCCGCCATTAATTAATCCTTGTTCGCAAAATTGTTTTTCTGAGAAATTGGTAATTCTTCCATCCAAATTCATCATTACTTGTCCGTATCGATCGAAATTATGTAGCGGTTTAAGAGCAATGGTTACATTAGCATTTTTATTGGTATGCAATTGATACATTGCTTCAAGATCAACATCAAAAAAAGTATCTCCATTCAGTATAAATACATTTTCTGAATTTAGCTCAGTTAGTGCTTGTTTTATTGCTCCACCAGTACCTAAGGGCTCATCTTCAATTATATAATGAATTTTGCAACCCATATAATTAGTGCCAAAATAATCAACAATAACTTCATGTTGATGTCCAACAGCCAAATAAAAAGTAGTAATTCCTTTTACTAATAAATCATCTAATAGAATTTGTAAAAAAGGAACATCATTAATAGGCGCCATTGATTTTGGCACATCCTTAACACTGGTTAAACGTGTTCCAAAGCCTCCAGCTAATATGATAGCTTCACTAATCATTCGGTCCAAGTAGTTAGTCCTTTATCCGTAAATTTATAATCTCTTATTCTTCCTCCAAAACTTTGTAATGTATCAATCACGTTTGCCTTTGTTCCATGAGGGCAATAAAAGAAAAAGAAACCGCCACCACCGGCTCCAGAAATTTTTCCTCCGGATGCTCCAGCATTTTTTGCAGCATCGTAAATTTTATCCAATTGAGGATTGGTAATTGCAGCAGCCAGTTGTTTTTTATGGTGCCAACCTTCATCTAAAATAGCTGCAATTCCATCCGTATTACCATTCGTTAAAACAGCTTGCATCAAATATGCTTGTTCTTTTATACTATCCATTGCCTCAACAGATGTTGCACGCTTATTTATAATGTTTTTAGTTTGGTCTACTATAATTTCTGCGGATACTCTACTGGTATCCGTATTGTAGAGTACTAAATTGTTTTCTAATTCAGTAATGGTTTCTAATTCAGTTTTTACAGGACTCACCGTTACTTTATTATTCGAAAACTCCATAAAATTTATTCCCCCATAAGTGGCAGCATACTGATCTTGTTTTCCTCCAGCCATTGCTAAATCTTCTCGTTCTATTTTATAGGCTAGCTGAGCAATTTCTGTTTCGGTTAAATCTAACTTTAACCATTCAACAAAAGCACCAATCATTGCAACAACTATGGTTGAAGATGTACCTAATCCAGAACCAGCAGGAGCATCAGAACTTGCAACTAACTCAAATGATAATGCCTTTTTAGTAAAGTCTTTTACTATTCTATTGTAAACCCCTTTTTGTAAATCTAAAATTCCATTTATCTCAATTTCTTCAGTCGCATCACATTCAAATACCTCATTGATGTCCTCCGCTTTAAAAACTATTTTACCATCTGTTCGCTCACTAATTGATGCGTGAGCATACAAGTTAATGGTAGCGTTTAAAACTGCTCCGCCCTGCTCATCAGAGTAAGGACTTACATCTGTTCCCCCTCCGGCCAGACCTAAACGTAATGGTGCTTTGCTCTTATACATTTGCATAAAGTGTATTAATTGTGTCTACCATTTTTTGCCAACTGTATTTTTTCTTTTCTTCTTTCACTCCATTAATAAAATCTGTAGCTCTATTATTTTGGTAAAAATCAATTAAAGCGTTAGCTACTTCATCTGCTTCAGGCGGAACGACATAACCCACTTTATTGTGCGGTACAATTTCTTTTAATCCTCCTACATCTGTAACCAGCATAGGTTTATCAAAATGATAAGCTATTTGTGTAACGCCACTTTGAGTAGCATTTCTATATGGCTGAACAATAATATCTGCAGCACAAAAATAATTCACCACCTCATCATCTGGTATAAACTTATTAATCATTATAATCGAATCTTCTAATTTATTTTTCTTGATAATATCCAAATATTCTTTTTCATCATCATAAAACTCTCCTGCAACAATCAGTTTTACCGAACCATCTCTTAAGCTTTTATCTGCAAATGCATTCAACAACAAATCCAATCCTTTGTATTTTCTTACGATTCCAAAAAACAACATATACTTGAATGCTGTATCTAAACCTAGTGCATTCAGTGCCTCTTCCCTAGATTTTGGAATTCCAAAATTATCGTACAAAGGGTGGGGGGAAAATACTTTAGGTTTTGTGGTATCAAATTTTTCTAGGTCAGCCAATACACTTTTAGACATCGTTATAAAACCATCTATCTGCTTTAAAAAAAATTTTGTTAAGGCAGTATCCCCCATTCTTTTTTCATGAGGAATTAAATTATGAACAACCGCTAAAATTTTGGTGCTGTTGTTTTTTTTAATGTGTTTGGCAATTGTGGAAAAACAAGGAGCCATAAAAGGCATCCAATATTTAAAAATTACCAAATCTGGTTGTGCTGTTTTAATTTGCTTACCCACCTTAATCCAATTAAAGGGGCTAACCGAATTAATAGCTCTAGTTATGTTTAAATCACTTCCATTCGTATCAGTTGAAAACTGAGTTTTTCCTGGAAATAAAAAATTAGGGTATTGTAATTTAAACGTAACAATGTTCACTTCATGTCCATCCGCAACCAATGCTTGAGCTAAACGATTACTAAATAAAGCAATCCCTCCACGATAAGGATAAGATGGACCGATAATAGTAATTTTCATTTGATTGTCTTACTCAATAGTTATCTCAGGCAAGGCCTGTTATATTTCTTTTTCGATATTATATTGATTTCTGGAGGTTGATGTCCTTGAAATTAACTCCCCTAAAAATCCAGCAATAAAAAGTAACGAACCTAAAATCATGGTGGTTAGT
>JBFIEB010000051.1:0-13122 GCA_041603555.1 Vicingaceae bacterium | reverse complement strand
TGAATAATAATATAATTCCTTTTCAACAAAAAGAGTTAACAAAAGAGGAGCAAGAAAAGGCAAGTGAAAGTTTTTATCAGCTGTTAGATGAAAGACGTTCGGTAAGAGAATTTTCTGATCGTCCAGTAGATATTAAAGTGATAGAAACCATTATTAAAACTGCTTCTACTGCCCCTTCCGGAGCACATAAACAGCCTTGGACCTTTTGTATTGTTTCTAATGCTAAAATTAAAAGCCAGATTAGATCTGCTGCTGAAAAGGAAGAGAAAGAGAACTACTCTAGCAGGATGAGTGAAAGATGGAAAGAAGATTTGGAGCCTTTTGGAACAAATTGGGAAAAGCCTTTTCTTGAAATAGCACCCTATATAATTGTAGTATTTAAAAGGGCTTATGAAATAATAGATGGTGAAAAAAGAAACAATTATTACGTTAATGAATCCGTAGGGATTGCCTGTGGGATGCTAATATCAGCTATACATAATTCAGGATTAGTAACACTTACTCACACACCAAGCCCTATGAATTTTTTAACTAAAGTATTAAATAGGCCAGAAAATGAACGAGCTTTTTTATTACTTCCTGTTGGATTTGCTGCAGGTGATGCTAAAGTGCCTGATATACAAAGGAAATCATTAAATGATATAATGGTTCATTACGATTAATTGAAAATAATTTGATTATATAAGGAGAAATAATTTTCTTTGCACCTTAATAACAATTAAAAAAAGAATAACATGTCAGATATCGCAGGAAGTGTAAAATCTATAATCGTTGATAAATTAGGAGTTGACGAAAATGAAGTGACAATGGAAGCAAGCTTTACTAATGACTTAGGAGCTGATTCATTAGATACTGTTGAATTAATTATGGAATTCGAAAAAGAATTCAATATTGCAATTCCAGATGATCAAGCAGAAAAAATTGCAACAGTAGGTGATGCTGTAAAATACATCGAAGATAACGCAAAATAAGAAGCGTTTTTATAGATTAATTGAAATAGCTTTGAATTAAAATTCAAAGCTATTTCAATATATAATAACGAATTTTAACAATTTCTTAAATGGAATTAAAGAGAGTTGTAGTAACAGGGTTGGGCGCTATTACCCCCTTAGGAAAGACATTCCCTGAGACATGGAAAAATTTAAAAGCTGGAGTAAGTGGATGTGCTCCAATTACACGATTTGATGCGTCAAAATTTAAAACGCAATTTGCTTGTGAAGTAAAAGATTATAATCTAGCAGATTATTTTGACAGGAAAGAAGGGCGAAAAATAGATCCTTATACGCAATTTGCATTAATCGCTTCAAAAGAAGCTGTAGCTGATTCTAAATTAGATTTAGAAGCCATTGATAAAGATAGAGTCGGAGTAATTTGGGGCTCTGGAATTGGAGGAATTAAAACTTTTCAAGAGGAAGTGACAAATTTTGTTGCTGGAGATGGAACACCACGGTTTAACCCTTTCTTTATTCCTAAAATGATAGTAGATATTGCTTCTGGACTTATATCAATGGAATTTGGATTTAGAGGGCCTAATTTTACTACCGTTGCTGCATGTGCTTCATCAACAAATGCATTAATTGATGCATTTAATTACATTAGATTAGGTAAAGCTGATGTATTTGTTTCAGGAGGTTCTGAAGCGGCAATATATGAACCAGGAATGGGCGGATTTAATGGAATGCACGCACTTTCTACAAGAAATGATTCGCCCGAGACAGCTTCACGTCCTTTTGATAAAGAAAGAGATGGCTTTGTCATGGGTGAAGGTGGTGCCTCTATAATTTTAGAAGAATACGACCACGCCATCGCTAGAGGAGCAACAATATATGCAGAGATGGTTGGCGGAGGAATGTCTGCTGATGCACACCATATGACTGCTCCTCATCCTGAAGGGCTTGGAGCAAACAATGTAATGAAAAATGCACTTTCTGATGCAGGAATGGATCCTACTGAAATTGATTATATCAATGTTCATGGAACATCCACTCCTTTAGGAGATATTGCAGAATCTCAAGCTATTTTAGCAGTTTTTGAAGAGCATGCCTACAACTTAAATATAAGCTCGACAAAATCGATGACAGGACATCTATTAGGGGCTGCAGGAGCACTAGAAGCAATGGCAACATTAATGGCTGTTAAAGAAAATATTGTCCCTCCAACTATTAATCATTTTACAGATGATGAATCTTTTGACCCTAAACTAAACTTTACGTTTAACAAAGCTCAAGAAAGAGAGGTGAGAGCTGCACTAAGTAATACGTTTGGTTTTGGAGGGCATAATGCTTCTGTAATTTTCAAAAAAATTGAGGGTTAATTGGCTTTTTTTAAAAAAGTCTTTGGTAGGAAAAATGAGATCGCTCTAACTTTAGAACGAATAATTGGATTTTATCCAAATCAAATTTCGCTATATCAACAGGCATTTTTACACAGATCGCTCACACAAAACAATATACTTAAGTCTTTTGAAAGTAATGAAAGGCTTGAATTTTTAGGAGATGCTATTTTAGATAGCATCATTTCTCATTACCTTTTTAATAAATTTCCTAAACAAGATGAGGGCTACTTAACCAAATTACGTTCACGATTAGTAAGCAGGCAAAACTTAAACCATTTGGGGGTTAAATTAGGATTAAAAGAACTAATAAAAGCTAACTTAGATAGAGAATCAAAATCTATTTATGGAGATGCGTTAGAGGCACTTATTGCGGCAATTTATTTAGACAAGGGATACCCTTTTGCTCAAAAATTTGTTGAGCAAAACCTATTACATAATTACATAGACCTAGAAGAAGTAATACAAACAGAAACCGATTTTAAAAGTAGGGTAATAGAGTGGTGTCAAAAAGAAAAACTGGGCTTTGATTTTAAAATAACTGAACAAGAAAAAAACAACGACAAACTCTATTTAGCCGAATTATTTATTAATGAAAAAATGAATGGAATTGGATTAGGAGACACAAAAAAAATTGCTGAACAACTAGCTGCAGAAAAGTTTTATAAAAAATTACTGAATAAATTATAAAGCTAGGTCACTCCAAATTCTTTGTGTTTACTTTTTAAGAATTTGGAAACATTATCTATTTCTTCTTCTTTTTCAAATTCAATAAAAATATGGCTGTTGGTCAAAATATTTAGGTTAGTAGATAATTTAAATATTTCTTTATAAACTTCTTCTTTCAATGAACTGTCAAAATCTGTATTTTTTCTCATTCTTTTTTTGTAAGTAATCCAATTAGACACAACTATAAAGGGGTAAAAAAGAATAAGAAATAGTAATGATGTAGTTTTTATATTTGTGGGTTGTACGTGTTTTATTTTGAAGCCCGCTAATTTAGCAATACATCGTAGTTTTAGAACACCTATTAAGAATATATGCCCATAATATATTTCATCAGTAATGTCTTGTTTTGACATCCAGATACTATCTAATTCATTTGGCGCTATAATCGAGTTAAATCGTTCACTTTCTGAAAGAAAATAACTCATTTTTGCTCTTAAATTAGAATAGTTAGGAGTTGTTATAATAAGACTACCCCCTTTTTTCAATATCCGATTAAATTCTTTTAGCGAAGCCAATTGGTCTGTGAAATGTTCAATTCCTTCTTGGCAAATTAACACCTCACAACTGCCATTTTCTACAGGGATTCCTTCATTAATATTCGCTCGCTTACATGAAAGACCCTCAACATCAAAAAATTCTGGGAATAAATCATAAGGCAGAGGAATGGCATTAATTTCTTTTAAAATTCTTGAAGTTACACCGTTGCCTGCAGGAAAATCGATTACGGATTTTCCCTTAAACCTATCTTTGTGTTTATAAAGATATTTTTTTACATGGTACTTTATACTGCTAGGGTTGTCTTCGTAATTCATTTAATAACTTTTGGCACTTTAAAATAATCAGAATCTTTTTGTGGAGCATTTTTTAAAGCATCTTTTTGACTAATGTGATCTTTTATTTCATCTTCACGAAGTGATGTAGTCTCAGCAAGCATATATATTAATGGCTCAACGTTTTCAGTATCTAATTCGTTTAGTTTATCTACAAATTCTATCATTTTATTTAGGTCTGATTTGATGGCCTCTTTACTGGCATCATTGAATTCAAGCTTTGCCAATTCAGCAATTTTTTCAACTGTATTATTATCTACGCTCATAAGCCAATAATTCGTTATTGATAATGTTGTAAACCTTGTCTCGCAAAGGTACTAAATCTTCTTCTGTCATTCCTTTAGTTGAGATAGGCTCGTGTATAACAGCTTTAGCTATTCCAGGACCAGCCTTACCCGAAAATAATCCAGCCATTTCTAATCTTTTATAGTTAGTGAAAAATGTAATAGGAATTACAGGGATTTGTTTCTCTATCGCCAATTTAAAAGCTCCATTTTTGAAATTTAACATTTTTGGCACGTCAATAGAAATGGTTCCCTCTGGAAACATAACAACACTATGTCCTTTATCTATTTCTAGACCACATCTGTCCATTGCTCGTTTACCATCTATCACACTTTTTCTATTAACAGTAATATTCATCTTTTTAAAAAAAATATTAAATATAGGAATCGTTGCTAACGATTTTTTTCCCATAAAGACAAAGTATTGAGGAAAGGTTTGATACAAGATAATAATGTCTAAATAAGATGAATGGTTCGGTGTGATTAAATAAACTTGCCCCTTTTTGATATAATGTTTGTTTTTAACGGAAATAAAAATTCCAGACAAATACATTAATAGCCCAGTATGAAACCGAAGTAAAAGAAAGCCTTTCTTAAAATGTTTTTCGATTAATAAAAATATTAAGTAGAAAGGATAGAGTAATAATAATAATAAAGTAAACCATATGAAAACATAGATTTTCCATAAACCTCCCAATATTTCTCTTCCCTTTTTCATTATTATAACAAAGGTATAAAAAGGAATTCTCTTTTTACGAACACACTTAATCGGCTATTTACTTTATCACTAACTTTAAAAAATATATTTTTGTTTTATGGCGAGAGTTTTAACAGGAGTGCAAAGTACAGGCACGCCACATTTAGGTAATTTACTAGGAGCAATTTTACCGGCAATAACAATAGCTAATGCTCCAGCTAATGAATCCTTTTTCTTCATTGCTGACCTTCATTCATTAACTCAAGTTAAAAACGCTGAGGAATTAAAAGCGAATACCTACAGTACTGCTGCAGCTTGGTTGGCTTGTGGATTAGATACAAGTAAATCGGTTTTTTACCGACAATCAGATGTGCCAGAATGTGCAGAGTTGACATGGTATTTAAGTTGTTTTTTTCCTTACCAAAGATTAACACTTGCACATTCATTTAAAGATAAAGCAGATAGATTAGAGGATGTAAATGCGGGGTTATTTACCTATCCGATGTTAATGGCTGCAGATATTTTATTATATGATGCAAATTTTGTACCTGTCGGAAAAGATCAGGTGCAACATATTGAAATGACTAGAGATGTGGCCGGAAGATTTAACCATCAAATGGGAGAAACATTGGTTTTACCTGACTTTGTATTACATCAAGACACTATGTTAATACCTGGTACAGATGGCGAAAAGATGAGTAAATCTAAAGGGAATTTGATTAATATTTTCTTAGAGGATAAGAAATTAAGAAAACAAATTATGTCTATTGAAACAGATAGCACACCTCTTGAAGAACCTAAGAATACAGAAACTTGCAATGCTTTTGCATTATATAAATTACTAGCTTCTGAGGATCAACTTGCCAAAATGAGAGCTAATTACGAGGGTGGAAATTATGGTTATGGACATGCTAAACAAGAGTTGTTTGAATTGATTTGCGATAAGTTTAGTAAAGAACGAAATCAATTTAGTTATTATATGGATAACCTAAATGAGCTAGATGAAAAGTTAAGAATAGGAGCGGATAAAGCGCGTATTGTAGCTAAAGAAGTATTACTTAGAGTAAGAAAGAAATTGGGTTATTAGTTTTAGTAGATAATAATCTTCCTTATTTCTGTTCCGCCATTCGAGGTAATACTTAAAAAGTATACCCCTTTCCCTTTATCACATAAATCAATTTGCTCATTAATCTTTGAAATTTTATCAAAGTTGTTATTTATGTAAACTATTTGACCATGTATATTTACAACTTTAATTTCAAGTTCACTAATATTACTAGAAGCAAAGCTTAATGTAAAGACTCCATTGTTTGGGTTTGGGTAAATAGTTAAATCAGTAATTATAGGAAAGGCATCTATACCCACCATAAGTGTCGTAAAGCTACTAGAAACACTCCATAAACTTGTATCGACTGGGCTACAGATGGACCTTACGTAAAAATCATAATCAGTATTGGGTAACAAAGTAGATAAAGTTAATGGGTTAGCGCTTGTGGTAATGGAACTACCTGTTCCTAATACAAACCCAGCAGTATCCCATTCAACTTGCCAAATGGTGGCCAAACCATTTTCCGTCCAACTCAAATAAGCTGATGTGCTGGAAATATTAGTAGCAACTAAATTTGAAGGAGGAACGCAAGAAACTGACGATTGAATGAGTAAATCATCAAAATTATAATTATCAAGATTAGATCCAGAGCCACTTGCTGATATGAATCTTAGTTGAAAAGCATTTGTTAAGCCACTATTAATAAAGAATGATTCTAAAGTGAACACAGTAGGTGCTGTTGCACCGTTGTAGTTTGCTAAAGTTACCCAAGAAGCTCCATTCCAATAATCTACATGAAGGCTGTCATCGGGTTCAGGTTGATCTGTACACCCTAAATTATCACCTGCTCTATAAAGAAAAGACACTTGAATAGCAACCTCATTAGAAGCATCGATTATTGGACTGTAAGCATAAGCGCCTATAACACCATTTACTTGAAGGGATTCATTATTGGATCCTGTACATAAAGAAGTAGTTATTACTTCAGTAGAATTATTTGTAGACCAGCAAGTGGGTAATCCTGGAGCGACACCGTCAAAATTTTCAGAATATGGGAGAGAAACAGGAATTAAGCATGGGGATGGGATTTGAATAACCAAATCGTCAAAATTATAATTATCAAAAGTGGGTCCGGATCCAAATACTGTAATAAACCTTAATTGAAACGCACTAGTTAGTCCATTAGTTATAATAAAAGTTTCTGGAGTAAAGACATGAGGAGCAGTTGCTCCATCATAATTTGCCAAATTTACCCAAGTAGAACCGTCCCAATAATCAACATCTATATTATCCCCTGGATCAGGCAATTCACCACAACCAGTATTATCACCAGCTCTATACATATAAGAAACTTGAATTGCTGACTGGGTTGAAGCATCAATAATTGGGCTATAGGCATAAGCTCCGATAACACCCTTTAGTTGAAGCGATTCATTGTTGGATCCAGCACATAATGGGGTAGTGGTTACCACAGCTGTATCATTCGTTGACCAGCAAGTAGGAAGACCTGGAGCTACACCATCAAAACTTTCAGAAAATGGTAATGGAACTGCAGTAAAGCAGGGAGAAGGTACTTGTACTGACAAGTCATCAAAATTATAATTATCAAAATTAGATCCTGAGCCAAATTGTGATTCGAATCTCAATTGAAATGTATTAGTTAACCCTGTGGTTATAATAAAATTTTCTTGTGTAAAAATATTTGGGGCAGTTGCCCCATCATAATTAGCTAAATTAACCCAAGCAATTCCATTCCAATAATCTACATTAAGATTATCACCTGCTTCAGGTTGATTTGTACATGCTGTGTTGTCACCAGCTCTATATAAATAAGATACCTGAATAGCAGATTGACTGGAAACATCAATAACTGGGCTGTAAGCATAAGCCCCGATAACACCGTTTACTTGAAGGGATTCATTATTAGACCCAGCACAAGAACCTGTTGTAGTGACTTCAGTTGGATTATTTGTAGACCAACATAATGGAAGGTTTGGAGAAACACCATCAAAGTTCTCAGAATATGGAAAAGAAGCAGGGGTAATACATGGATTAACATTAAAGGTAAAATTCCATGTAAAACCAATTGAACTCCACCTATCGTCAAATTCAATATAATAAGTAACCCCATTTGTTGCTGGAATATTTAATGCTTCTGATGCCCAAAAATTACCATTCCCCATATCACATTCATCATCTGCTGCAGCGATTTGATTTAGTGTGCCACAGGAGCCATCATATACCCAAAAACGAGTATCTACCCCTCCAAAGCAAGTAGCAATATCCATTGTTCCATTTGATGGAGCTGTAAATGAGTACCAATCAGCATGAGTTGCTCCGATACAATTAAAACATCCACCGCCAGTTGAAGGGCCATCAGCAACATAAGAACCAGAACCAGGAAGCACTACAGCACCAATACACAAATCACCTTGGGCAGAGATAGTGGAAACATGGAGAAATGTACCTATTAATAATAAATAGAAGTTTTTCATTAAAAGTTAAACTTGAATAGCACGGTAAACTACTCAAAGATATAGAAAAAATTAATGATAGTAAAAAACTCTTTTCACTCTTGGAGAATATGATGTTAATATCTCATAAGGAATAGTGCCAAGACATTTTGCCATTTCTGTAATTGGATTTTCATCACTAAAAACATAAGCTTCATCACCCTCTTTGCAGTTAATATTGGTAACATCAATCATAACCATATCCATACACACGTTGCCAACAATTGGGGCTCTTTTTCCATTAATAATCATTTGCCAGTTTCCATTTCCAAGAGATCTGCTTAATCCATCTGCATAACCCACAGGAATTGTTGCTATCGTTAAACTATCAGTAGCAATTCCTTTCCGATTATAGCCAATGGTATCTCCCTTAGGAATTTTTTTGATTTGGGCAATTTTCGATTTTAAAGTACTAGCCGACAATAATTTTTTTTGTACTTCAGTTTCTGAGGAAACACCATATAACCCAATTCCTAATCTTACCATATCGAACTGGGCATCATTAAAACGAATAATCCCATTAGAATTTAAGAGGTGCCGATTAATGTGATAATCAAATTGACTTAAAATGATTTCAGAAATCTGCTTAAAATCTTCTATTTGTTGTTTGGTAAAGTTGTCATGCTCAGATTCATCAGTGGCCGCTAAGTGAGAAAAGACGCTTTCTATTTTTAGAAAAGAATTTTCTTTGAGCATAGAAAGTAGTTCGGGAATTTCTTCTTGATCAAAACCTAAGCGATGCATTCCGGTATCAATTTTCAAACTAATAGAGAAGGGTTTATTGTCTAGCGAGGCAATTAAACATTTTAAGGAATATAATGAGAATATTGCTGGGGTTAAATCATGTTCAATAACCAAATTGAAACTATCCACCTCAGGCTTCATAATCATTATCGGAAGATGGATGCCAGCCTTTCTTAATTCTATGCCTTCATAAATATTAGCTACACCTAAATAATCAACACCGTTTTCTTCTAATAATTTAGCCACATCATAAGTTCCCAGTCCGTAAGAAAATGCTTTTACCATTGCCATAATTTTTGTTTTAGGAAGCAATAAGGATTTGAAATAATTTAGGTTATTCACTAAATTATTCATGTTAATTTCAAGGGTTGTATCGTAAACTAGTTCTTTAATAATTTATTCTTTAATGGCATTATTAAAACAATCTCTACAAAGAGGCTCATATTCGTCAATTTCTCCTAATAATACTAATTCTTCTTTATCAGTAATTCTATGTGAATGGTTTGCCAATTCTCCACATTTCATACAAATGGCATGAACTTTAGTAACATATTCAGCACAGGCTATAATTTTTGGCATCGGTCCGAAAGGCACTCCTTTAAAATCCATATCTAATCCTGCAACAATTACTCTAATTCCATTATTGGCTAATTGATTGCATACGGCAACCAACCCGTCATCAAAAAATTGAGCCTCATCAATCCCAACAACATCAACATTATTAGCTAAAATGGGGATATTAGAAGATGAGGGAACTGGAGTGGAATGAATTTCATTTGCATCATGTGAAACAACTTTTTCATCATCATACCGAGTATCAATTCCTGGCTTAAAAATTTCTACATTCTGTTTGGCATATTTGGCCCGTTTCATTCTTCGAATTAACTCTTCGGTTTTACCTGAAAACATAGAACCACAAATGACTTCAATCCAGCCTTTTTTCTTTTTGGGGTTTATAGTGTTTTCGAGAAACATACTTTATTTTATTTTATAACCGAAAGAACTATGATTTTTTTCTTAGTTTTATCTGAACGATTATAGGTTTCGAAGTTATGGAAATTGAAGATATACGCAAAGAGTTAAATCATTTATTAAATAGTGTTGTTGATCATTCAACAAAATATTCGAGTGAACGACCTATTCCATCTCTTGAAATTAGTTTCGTGTTAACTAAGATTAATAAAATGCAAGAAAACCTATCTGTGTTAAAGCATTTATTAACAGAGCATGAAAGAGCATCAAAGCGTGGGACAGGTACTGAAAAAAAAGCACTAGCTAGAGAAACTGTAGCCGAAAAAACGGAGTCAATAAATGTAGAACGAAGTGACCCCACAGATAAACTCGATCAGACTCCTATTCCTAAATTAATTGATGCGCTAACCTTAAACGACAGGTATTTATTTGCCAATGAGCTTTTTAATAAAGACATGAATAAATTCAATGATTTTATTAAAACCATAGATTCTATTACTTCTTTGGAGGAGGCAAAAAAGTTAGTTTCAGAGCTGGACTTGGACGAAGAAAATGAGCAGATACAGGTATTTGTTAATCTTATAGAACGTAGGTTTTTGTAGTAATGCGTAGCGCGTTAATTTTTGTTTCTTTTTCTTTTTTCTCGTCAACTCTTTATTCTCAAAACATTGATTATGCTCGAAAAATTATAGATACGTTAACTTCAGAATATTTTAGCGGTAGGGGTGCAGTTAATGAGGGAGAAAAAAAAGCAGCAGAATACATCAAAAATCAATATCGTTATCTTGGGTTAAAACCGTTTGATACTGGATACTTTCAACAATTTACATATCCAATAAATACTTTTCCTGGAGAAATGGAGGTGAGCCTTGATGAAATGCCACTTACGCCAGGCAAAGATTTTATAGTAAATTCTAATTCGAGTGACATAAATGGGACATTTAAAATAGTTTGGTATACAAAAGATAATGTTCCCACTAAAAATCAGTTGAAAAAATTAGTTGCAGTAAATTTCTTTGCAGATAAATTTATAGTAGTTGATGATGGTGATAGTGAAGCCGAAAGTGAAATTTTTTCTGCTTTACGAATGAATTTATTTAATGCTGTTGGAATAATAAACATTGAAGATGATAAGCTTACCCAAGAATTATCCACAACCTATAATGATTTTGCAGTTTTAACTATTAAGAGAGAAAGTATTGACAGACTTAATAAAACTATTACCGTTTCAATTCAGCAAAAATTTATTAGAGATTACCAATCTCAAAATGTAATTGGGTATGTTGAGGGTACAGAACATCCAGATTCAGTAATAATCCTTTCTGCTCATTACGATCATTTAGGAATGATGGGAGAAGATGTTTATTTTCCCGGAGCCAATGACAATGCTAGTGGAGTGGCTATGTTATTAAATTTAGCCTACCATTACACACATAAGGAACCTCCAACTAAAACAACAGTTTTTATTGCATTTGGTGCTGAGGAGGCCGGGCTTATTGGTTCTAAATATTTTGTTGAACACCCAACCGTTTCTTTAGATAAAATAAACTTCGTTTTTAATATGGATTTAATGGGAACAGGAAGTGAAGGTGCAATGATAGTAAATGGGGCATTGTTTGAAAAACGATATGAAAGGTTAGTTGAAATAAGCAAGGAAAGAGATTATCTTCCAACCATTAAAAAAAGAGGGAAAGCGGCAAATAGTGATCATTATTGGTTTTCTGAAAAAGGGATTCCTGCTTTTTTTATTTATTTAATGGGAGGAATAAAAGCGTATCATGATATTTATGATATTTCTAAGACATTGCCTTTAACCGAATTTGATGATACTTTTCGTTTGATACGAGATTTTATAGACGAATTGTAATTACTTTTATACTATGAAAACAAAAACAGCAGCATCTACAAAGGCAGTAATGACAGAGATTGTTTTACCGAACGACACCAATACCTTAGGAAATTTGATGGGAGGAAGATTGCTTCATTTAATGGATATTTGTTCAGCAATTTCATCACATCGCTGTTCTAATAGGACGGTCGTTACAGCTTCTGTAAATAATGTCTCATTTACTCATCCAATTAAGTTGGGAGACATTGTAACACTAGAATCGAAAGTAACCCGAACATTTAATTCTTCAATGGAAGTATTAATAGAAGTTTTTGTTGAAGACCATCGAACAGGAGAAAAAACCATGAGTAACAATGCATATTATACTTTTGTTGCTGTTGATCAAATAGGCACTCCTATTGAAGTTCCAGATGTAACTCCTGAAACAGATGATGAACAAAAACAATTTGAAGGTGCTTTAAGAAGAAGACAACTAAGTTTAATTTTAGCGGGGAAAATGAAAGCTTCAGATGCTACTGAATTGAAGAAGTTGTTTAGTTAATTTTTTTCGTTTAACGATTAGGCTATGATTTCGTTGTGGAAAATGTCGTTAGACTTTTCCGCTTAGGAAATCAAGCCGAGTAAATGTACTAAACTTTAGGTTTAGCACAAAGTAACAATGAATTATAGCCATTGTTATAAGCTTTTTATATTCATCGTTCAAGTTTGAATACTTTTTCCCTAGTACCATCACTATATATGTATATCAATAAAGTGTTTGGTTTGTCTTCGGTTTCTCTGCCCGTTAAATCAATAATTTTTTTTATGACTTTATAGTTATTCTTATAGATGTATTCCGAAATACCATTAGGCTCACTTGACATGTCAGCTATATAAATACTGTCAAATTTGATACCGCACAAGGTATCGTTCATACAAAAAAGTTCTATTTCTGTTGCTAATGAACTTGGGGTATAAACGGTATCAAATCTATGCCAAGCTGTCAAGTCATCTGTAATAGGTGTTTTAATGGTGTCTCCGTTATTAAACAAGATACATCCCTGAGAGGGGAAGAAGTTAACTGAATCACTCCATGTTTCTCTTTTGTAGTAACAACTTATATGATATTGAATGCTAGGTTGAAC